>JAHIUT010000036.1 GCA_018817085.1 Patescibacteria group bacterium
ATTGCCGGCGGGGGGGATAATCCGCTTGCGCTGGAAGCGGGAAGGGATATGATAACCAGTTCAATTTTAGGCTTGCTTGTTATTTTATTTGCTGTTACACTTTTAAGAGTAATTGGTTCTAGCGTTTTAGGTATCATAAACTAATACCTTAATTTTTAAAGGAGGTGACTTTGCAAAATGAGTTTAGCAAATAAATTGTTAGCTGTAGGACTGCCCACAACTGGCTGGAACGATGCTTATGCCAGCTCCTTGGGTAACGATTTCGTCGCCAAATGGAGTGTTTTAGGAAACATAAATCAAGCTATAATAAATACAGTCTTCTGGGTAGGTATAGCAATATCCCTGGGTTTTGGGATAATAAACGGGGTTAAATACGCTATGAGTGGAGGGGACAAATATGCCGCTCAAGCCGCAAAACAAGGTGTAACCAACGCTATAATCGGATTTATAATTGTAGTAGGTTTCAGAACAATCGTTACATTGATAATGAGATTGCTGGGGTCTGAAAATGTTCCAACAGGCACTAATATGCCCTTTTAATTTAAAGTGTTTAATCAAAGAAAGGGGATGTAAGAATGTGTGCCTATGTTTAAACTATTAGCGGACACGACCAATGTAATTTTGCCAGACGACCCTTTGGGTACAAGGTTTCAAACCGTTGGGGCTATAAGCACTTCTATTATAAACCTTGTCTTTTGGGTTGCATTGGCAATCGCCTCGGCGCATCTAATAATTACCGGTGTAAAATTCGGGGCGAGCGGGGGCGATAAATTTGCCTTACAAGCGGCAAAAAAGTCGTTCTTGTGGGGTGTTGTAGGTTTTATTGTGGTTATAGGGTTTAGGTCCATTATAGAGCTGGTGTCCGCTCTTTTAGGAGGAACAACGGCTATTCCAAACACTATACCTGATTTTTAGAAAGTGTTGTTATGGCAGTATATAATATAATTGAACAAGATATTTCTAATCTTGGTGTTGTTTTGGGTAATTTATTATCCGCTTTGTTTGGATTTATAGGATTTATAACCGGTATAAATATGGTGCTTGCGGGAATAAAATTAGTATCCAGTCAAGGAGATCCAAAAGCGCTTATGGCCGCCAAAGCTAAATTTACTTGGGCAGTATTAGGTTTTTTTATAGCTTTAAGCGTGTTCACAATAATACGATTGGTAGGCATTCTTGTTGGAAAAAGCGACCTACTGCCCGGAACGATTAATTTGGACACGAATTTGCTGAAATAGATAAATAGATAGTACCATGTCATTGCGAGGAGAGAGCCACAGGCGAACGACAAAGCAATCTCAATAAGATTGCTTCTCCTTCGCTAAAGCTCAGGATCGCAATGACGAAGTTAAATTTTAACAAATGATAGAAAATACCCAAAACATCTCCATATTCGCCCGCGCTTTGGGCTTGTCTCACAACATAGCCCAAGCGTTGGGAGTAGTTTTTGGAATCGCTATGTGCACCCTTCTTTTAATGGCGGCGGGCGGAGCAAGCCAAATACTAAAACATAAGGGTAGCCCCTATATGCGCGCGGGGGCAAAAATTACCACCATCCACGCCATACTCGGACTTTCGCTTTCCTTTCTCATAATTCTTCTTCTTAATCTTTTTAATAAAGCGATTAAATAACTTTCAAACCCCATTTTTAATCCAACAAAAAGTCCAAAAGATTTACTATGCGGGGATCTTTTCGTTTAGTATTATTATACAAAGTTAAAAGGGTGGTATTTTTTGCCTTGAGCTTTTTCGCCCCCTCTTCCAGCGACCTAATTTCCCTCTCAAAAACCGTGTCGTCATCAACCGTAGTTGTAACATTATATAAATTGACTTCCCCTACATTATTGGTTACAAAATCAACCTCAACCTCATTTTTCCAATAACAAACATCCCGATTGTTTTTATATAAAACGCTATTTACCAAACTTTCCAACATAAGTCCACTATTTAAAGCAAAATTAAACCCAGCAATGTTGGCAAGTCCCGTGTCAACAGAATACATTTTCGGCGGATTGTAAATTTGCTGTTTAACGGAATACGAGAAAAGGTTATTAAGATGTATTAAAAAACTGGACTTCATAAAATTCATATAGCTAATGATACTAGGAGAAGAAACGCGCAGAGATTTTTCCAAATTCACGGATGAAGCAATAGCGCCATTGTTAGACATTAAATAGCGGGCTAAATTGCGTAGTTCCAAGTCTTTTCTAATGTCAAACTTTACAATAATATCCTTCTCCAAAATTGTGTTGTAATAAGAAGAAAGAATTGCCGCTTTATTAAGAGCGCTGTCTTCCAACACAACTCTGGGAAAGCCCCCATACTGCATATATTCCTTTAGCAAGCCATAGATTTTTGTAGGGGTTTTCTTGGCTTTTTTAAAAAGCAAAAACTCCTTAAAATCAAGGGGCGCCACTTTAACATTTACGGTCCTCCCACTTAATAAAGTTGATTGCCGACTATCAAAAAGTTCAGAGCTCGACCCTGTAACAAAAAACTTAATATCTTGCTTCTGCTCGTAATGAGCAAGCAAAATCCTTTGCCAATTTAACACTTCCTGCGCTTCGTCAAAAAAGATGTAAATCTTACCCTTAGGCTTTATTTCCTTTTTATAAAAATCTATTAAAGCGTAAACCTCTTCGGTTTTAACCGGGCGGCTAAAATTGGGGTCTTCAAAATTCACATACAAAAAATTTTTGTAAGGAATCTCATACTTTTTATGAGCGTATTCAATTAGTTGCATTAAGATGGTGGACTTTCCCGATCTTCTTACACCAGTTAAAACCACAATTTCAGGAATGTTAAAAAACCGATCCAGCTGTGCAATATACTGCCTTCTAACAACGCCAGTGTCCGGTCTTTGACCCCAAAAATTCCATTTTTCCAAGAAACTAAAAATATTTTCCATATATTTAAATAGTAATTAAATATGTGGGTTTTGTCAAGCAATTATTTAAATAGTAAAGCGGGTAGTTGCGGAGGCACGACGCGATTAAATAATTTTTCCACCCCTTGACATTTGTATAATACACAATTACAATGTCTGTATGATTGGGAATATTACAACCGTTACCGTCTACAAAAGTGGGAACAGCAAGGTAATTACAATACCGCCAGCCATTCCTACAGAGGTAGGTGATAAATACATACTTACAACAAGAAGCAAAAAATTAATTTTAGAGAAAACCACTACAATGAATAAAAACTACAGCTTAAAAAAACTTAAAAAGCTGGTGGGCCTGCTACCCGATTCCACAAAAGGTATGGGAATTACGGAGCTGGAAAAGTTTTTAGAGGGCGCTTATGCATAAAAATATCTTTCTGGACGCAAATATACTTATATACAGTCAAGATCCAAATTCTTTATTTTTTAAACAATCGGTGGCTATACTTAAAAAATCTGTAGAGGAAGGAAACGAGATGTTTGTTAGCCCATACATATTAAGCGAAGTGCATTTTTTCTTCACAAAGCAGGCGGGGAACAATTCTGCCCGCAAAATTGTAAATGGAATATTAAAATATCCAAGCTTAATATTTGTGGATATAGCTTTTACCTTAAAGGATATTAGAAGTGTATTTAGATTATCTGCCAAATATAGCTTAAAAACTTTTGACGCTTTTCACGCCTACTATTGCAAAAAGTTAAAAATAAAAACTATTGCCACTTTTGATAAAGATTTTCGCAAACTTCCCTGGCTAAAGGTTGTGGAAAAGTAAATAGGATTATATACTATACTTAAAATAAAATGTCCCCCTTACTAATAAGGGGGCGAGATTGTTTTTAATGTAACACAAAGATGTTAAAAAATCAAGGGGTTATAAAAATAGTTGTTTTCTTGTTTCTGCTCACAAGTGTTACACTATTCTCTCCCAAAAAAGCGTATGCAGATAATAAATGCGGAATAAACATGGACCCCGCAAATCCAGGAGGTTTTCCAACACCTCAAAGTATACCTAATGCAGGATGGGTAAGAATGGAGTTTAAAGATTGTACAATCGGCAATGATATAACAACTAATACAAAACTCAAAACTACGCTAGAGGCATATAGCTCCCTTTTAAGTACGTATAAATCCGCTGGAATAAAAACACTTTTAATAATAGATTATGCGAGTTACGCCAATGCTCAAAATGATATTGCAGGGTTTGGTGAAAGAGCTGGAGTGATTGCTACCAATCTTGGGGGGTTTGTTGACGCGTACGAGATCTGGAATGAACCAGACATTGCCCAAGGCGGAAATATATCACCAACAGACTTTGCTACTATTCTAACTTCAGCGGCTTCTAATATAGGTGACGGGCCCTTTATAGTTTCGGGCGGACTTGCCAGTGGCGACGCTTCTTACCTATCCTCAACTGTGATCGCTATGGGTGGAAACTGGGGTTTGATAGATGCTGTAGGACTGCATCCTTACGGAAAAATTCCAGGAAGCGGACAATGTTCTATAGGAAACACAGGAGATTTGGCTACTTATATAAACCAACACCTCGCATCTTCTGGAGGCAAATCTATCTGGATCACTGAAATTGGGTTGGGCACGACAGATGAGGTAAAACAGGCTATGTATTTAGATTGTTTTTACAGCTATACAAGAAATAAAACGGGAATCACAAATACACTTTGGTTTGGTTGGTCTGACAATATGGTTTCCCCTTTTGGTTTGATGAGAGGGGATATGAGTGCTAAGCCTGCTGTACAAAAATATAACGACCAGTGCGGGAGCAGTATTCCTCAAACAGGATCTAATCTGTCTCCTATAACTGTACAAGCAGACGGGGGGGTTAATTGTACCACAACAGGCGGTCAGGGGAAATTACCTCCCACTACCACCCCCATAAACGGGCAGTGTCCGGCGGGATATTCTTTACTGCGCCAACCAGGAACGGGTACTGCCACACCTCCGCCAGACAACAATATAGGAAATAGTCCCATTGTTCCTTATTGCGGAGTAAATTATTACCCTACTTATCATACATGGCAAAGAATGTGGACCGAATGGAGTCCCAACGAAATTAGAACCGAGCTTGGATATGCTAAAGAATTGGGCATAAATATGGTTAGAACATTTGTACATTACGATACTTTTGGTCAAGGAAGTCCAAACTCCACAATGATAAATAGATTAAAAGAGTTTGTGAATATAGCGGGGTCTTTAAATATAAAGTCAGTAATATCTCTATTTGATGGGGAACCTCAAATGGCATGCAATTACAAGGGGGATGGGAGTGCTACATCGTTAGCATATGAAAATCAAGCAAGGGCTATAGTACAAGCTTTGGACTCTAACCCAAACCTATTATGGTGGGATGTTACTAACGAACCCGATACCAGAAATTGTGCCGATGGTCTGGATAACGCCCTTAAAATGTCAGGTTTCATAAAAAGTATTAGTAGCAAAGAAATAACACTAGGACTTGCTGATTGGGGCAACTATAGAAAAGTCGCGGATTCTCCTTATATAGATATAATCCAATTTCACAGTTATTGGGACCCAGATGATATTAAAAAAGCTATTTTAGACATAGCCGCAAACACAACCAAAAAGATATTTGTAGGAGAATTTGGGCTCCCTTACGGAAGAACAGCACCCTGGGGACCTTATTCCTATAAAAGCGGGTTGGATGAAAATGACCAAATAGATTATTACAACAAAGTATACGAGAATGTTTTAGATGATTTCCGAACTTATAACTCAACTGTTTACAGTAGAATAATTGGAGTTGCGCCATGGATGCTTATGGAAATCGAAGGTTCCCCCGATGGGGAGTGGGGTCTTATTGGAAGAGAGCTTGTTGTTAATTGGCCAGGAATAATATATGCCCAAAAGTACTGTGGCGTAACTAACCTACCTCCCGGAAATAGACTTGTTTCCGCCACCCCCGGAACCGACATTTGCGTATTAAACAGTTTCGGTAACGCTACATGCGAACAGCCGCTTATCGCCAACCCCGAAGAAGGGTGTTTCACCTGCACATTTGACCAAACCACCCTGGCCTCTGAAGAAAGGAAAAACGACCTCTTTTCCAATTTCTGCCATCTTTTAGGTCTAGATACTTTGTGTTCCAGTTTCTTTGATATCGGAGCGGCGCTATCTTGGAACGCTGTTTTGGATGTTACTAAATTAACCTCTCCTGTAGAAGATGAGATGTTTACTAATTGGTACGAAACAATGCTCCCGGTAACGCTTCCTCCCGATCTTGCCAAAGACGCGCTGGATAACGAGGAACTCGCTCTAAACACCCCAAGCCGGGTGCAAATACGCGGGGAACAGATAAGTGGCGGGGGCGACATACAAATACAAAGCGGAGAGGGCGCTATTTTTAACGCTGTGGGTCAACAATTTGCGTCAGCGGTAATGGACTGCCTTTTCACTGGAACCCCAGACGACCCGGGATGTAAAACCGTCCAACCAACCATTGCCAGCCAAATGGAGTATTTAGCAAGTCTGCCAAATCAAACCACTACGGCAGAGAACATTCTGCCAAAAAGTGGAGGTGCTTCCACAAAAGAAAGCGTGCCATTAGATACCCTGATTGCCTCCGCTTTATGGGGAAAAAGCTCAACTGAATTAAACAACTTGAATAGCAAACTGCGGGCGTTACTCCCTGAAAACACTACTGAAAGCGAAGGAGAGGTTTTGGCGGCAAGCGCCGTATGTCCTGAAAAAAAGGAAACTCTCGTTAAAGACCCTTGCCTGAAGCAAATTAGCGGCAAAGAAGCAAAATCCACAGGAACAAACAAGAAAGAGGAAAGAAATTGCGTGGAAGTTACAAAATGTACTCCAGCCCCAACCGCCGCGGACCCGGGAGGACAAGATTGTCAAACTACAAAAGTATGCGAGCCTACGCTTGCTTTAACTAATATGGTAGCCATACATCCCGATTACGACTTCGTTACCGGTTCCGTGGGAAGTCAGAAAGCGGCGTTTCCCGCAAATAACCACACTTTTACTTCTATTTTTAGTCTTCCGGGAGAGGAAAACGGAAATCTGTATCCTGTTATTAAAAAGGGCTATGATAGCAAAGTGGATTTTGCTGTACAACGAGGGTCGAGTCCTCTAACGAGAATCCCAGTGCTAGGGGACATTATAGAAGCCATAGCGCATTTCTTTGTGCAGTTTAACCAAGAGGAAGGCGCTAATGTGCCTAGTGGTGGAGAAAGAGCGTGCAGAGAAGAGAGAACTTTTAATGCGGCTCTTGTGCCCCCAGGGGAAGCACGGGATGTTTCGGATGAGTGTGTGGAACAGATGCGGCTGATTCCGCCAACGGATTGGGGAGACTTTCCGCTTACCTGCGGCACAGGGGTTTTGGATTGGACAAATACAAACACCACACCGTTGAGTGGGGCCAGCTTATCAAGCTTTGGACCTATGGTAGGAAAAATTCAAGGGAAAATAATACTAACAGACGGCGCAACTAAGCTTTTATACGGCAAAGATGTGCCAATGAATCCGGGGCAGATACTGGCAAATCGCTGTGGTTACGGACCCGGTCATATAACATTACACAGAGTAGAGCTAGGAAGCACCGATTGGAGTAACGAAACAGGATATGTAATGTCTGATTATTCGGGATTAAATCACATTAGATTTGATCTAAATGTCCCACCCGGCATTTATGCCTTCCAGGGAGATACGGGATGCTGGCACTATCTAAATCAAAATCTCCCCCCCATAAATGAGGCCATTGTGGTTGAAAACAACACCCCACAATGTTTTATCTTAAAAGAAAATAGCAATATGCCGGGAGGATATTCCTCTGATTTAGGAAATCCTGACAATATAGTTAATTATTGCGGAATAAATTATGATACAGCATACAATAGTATGTGTGGGGGTCTTGATCCCGGCCAGGTTGGTAACACTTGCACTAAACCAGCAGCACGCTGCGGATTTCTAAGAACAATCCCGGGCTGGCCTCCAGGAAACGGTTGTAGCGAAATGTTTCCGTCCACTTTCCAAATAGTCAGCTGTTCTTCTATAACCGAACCGCCGGTAACTCTTGCCGGTTTGAATATTTCGGACATTTCCTGTACCAGCGAAAATATCTGCTTTGCGGCGGCGCATACGCTTGCTCCTTCCGGCGTTGAAAACAGGGCGTTTTTAGGAAGTACAACGGACGGAATAAATTGGACATTCAAACGCGCCTCTTATACGGAAGGAACGGAAACCGCAAACCTTGAAATAATTCCTAGAATAAAGTTTATAAACAATACCACCGGCTGGCTGGTTGCAAAATCCGAAGGCGCGGTTAGAAATGTTATATTAAAAACAACCGACGGTGGAAACACTTGGACAAGACAAGCAAGCGAGGGGCTAGACACCAAAAACTATCAATCGTTTGATATGTTAACAGATAGCTTAGGAGTTGTGGGACCCTCCTCTGGTATAGCAGATGCCGGCATACTTTACACCACAAACGGCGGGGAAGGAGAAAGATGTTCCTGGGACGCAACTAAATGGTGCCCAACTTGGTCAAAACAAAATATTACTTCGTCAATTGGCGACACAAATACATTCAATTCTGCTTTGGACACCTCTTTTTACAGCGCGGACAATGTAATGATAGCGGCAAACGGGCATAGGATGTATAAAGTTTCCAACACAGGAACGGGGTGGGACCTAACAGGCGGAAGAGTTACCAATTGCGATGGCAATGGCAGTTTGGGCGCCAATATGGAACGGGTAAGGATGCTCTCGGATTCACTTGGATACGCGGCCGGGAACAGGTGTGTGGCAAAATATGAGGGGGGGGTGTGGGCAAAATTAAGCGGGTTTGACGCGGTATCCTACCGCGGATTGGATGTGGCGACGGGGGCGCAGATTTTTGCGGCGGAAAACGGGGCGGTTTATATTTTGCACAGCGGGGGTACCCCTACAAAAATTGTTTTACCAAACGCCGGCAAACTCCTTTCGGTAGAAATTATCGGAAATACAGTTTATGTGGGGGGGGATAGGGGAAAGATTTATATATCCCGAGATTTAGGAATAACATGGGAAGAGCAAAAATCTATTGTGTTGCAAGGGCAATAATAATTAAAATCTCAAATGTTAGATGTCAACTCTCAAAACCACAACTTAAATCTAAAATCTAATATAAAATATAGAGCTTACAATTTCTCTTTGATGGTCATAAAATTTGTGGCAACACTCCCCGATAAAGGAATATACTGGGTATTTAGAGACCAGCTCCTTCGCAGTGGCACCAGTATTGGAGCTAATATTATTGAAGCAAAAGCTAGTAGCTCTAAAAGAGATTTTATCAAATTCTATGAAATTGCCTTAAAAAGCGCTAACGAAACCAAATACTGGCTGTGCCTGCTTAGAGACTCTGGGCTAGTAGAAAGACCTAAAATAGAAAATATATTGAAAGAGACTACAGAATTATGTAATATGTTAGGGTCTAGCGTACTTACTATGAAGGGAAAGAAAAGGATTTAAGGTTTTGAGATGTGGCTTTGCGATTTGAGATTTGACATTTGAGATACATAAACTATTCAAAATCTATTTTCACGCTTTCAGGAGATACCCCTTTTCCCCTAAACCACGCCAAAACCTCTTTTTTAATATTCTCCGTCTCCTTTTCGTAAATGCCAAAAATTATTACAAAATATTCGTCTTTTTGCCTCTGCATTATGGTGTATTTTTCGGTTCGGTACGGCAAAAATTTTAGGATAGGAAACGCTTTTTCATAAGTCTCAAACGCCGTCTGCGCTTCTGGAGTACCCACACCAAATTCTTCAATTTCCGTAGTAAACGAAAACTTATACGGCTTAACTCTCTTGCCTTCTATATCTAAAGTGTACACAGTCTTTGCTAAAAGCGCATTTTGCGGGTTAACCACAATTTCCCGCCCGTCTCCCGTAACCTCAAGACCCCATTCAGCGGAAGGTTCCGAAACTATCTTAATATTTTCGCTTAAAATTTTGGGGGCTTTTCTATTGAAAAAAATTGTTATTGGCGCATCCCGCAAAATATTTTTGGAACCCCCAATCGGCTCCGTTTTAATAACTTCAACTGGAAAAAAGAAAAAGTAATAAATTAGAAATCCCGCTATAACGGCTACGGCGCAACCTATTGTTAAAAACATAAATCTTTTTGTAGTATCCATATTATTTAGGAACTAAAAACCCCATAAATGTTAAACCCGGAAGCGCTTCTGGATTAATAAGTGTTCCGTGTTCATCAAAAAGAAGTGTATATTCCGTCCTTCTCATATTAGACCCGGTTATTACCACGGTAGTTCTACCTCCAGAGGAGCCGGACCGTATAACAGGCGCTATATGCCCACCCGCGCTTGAACTAAAAGTAAGGAGAGACCCCGCAGGAGGAGCAGAGAGCGCGGACCCCACTCTATATTTATCATATACCACAGCGCTCGCTCCATCAAACCAATCGCTTCCGTTACCAGCAACATAATAATCCGCTCCCCCATAACAACCTACCGCTATATTCGCAAAAGCAACACATTGTAAATTTTGGTTGTAGGTAGTGGATCCGATATAATAGGTATTCACTGCCTGAACACAGTTTGGAGTTTGCAAAATAGGGGTGTTGCTCACACAGCTTGTGTCTAATATAAGATAAGTGGTCATATTGCGTTGTATTCTCAAACAATTTTTCAAGGCGCTGGCAATCGCCGCCAAATCTCCCGCCCCTTTGCATCCGCCGCTTCCGAAATCAACGGTTTTTATAACAGTGCCTGTATCGGAAACCCCTACCCCTGTTCTTGGCAATATCTCAATAAGAGCTTTGTTCATATAAGTAATATTGCCTGGGGAGGCGGGAATGTCTTTTATAGAATAATTGTATGTAATGGTATCCCCGCTTGCCAAATCAACATGTTCTTGCACTCCAGGAGACATTCCCGAAAAATCCAAATACCCGTAAGGGCCGCCTGTTGTTGTATCTACTGTAACCGGCGCTTGCGCGCAGTCTCCCACATAGACCGTGGTGTTGTCTCTAACGAACTGTATCAGTTGTGGCTTGCTGTCTTTATTGGTAACGACAACCACATATTTTATGCTATTGGTGGCGGGGTCATAAGCTCCGTTTTTAGTTACTTCCAAACGGTCAAAGATTGTTCCAACTGTAACAGCTTGTCCCGCTTGTCTTACCACACTAAACACTCCAGCAATAAAAAAGAAAATTATAAAGACCAAAAGAAGCAGGGGAGAAAGACAACAAGCGCAACCGCCGAGAATAAATTTTCCAATTTTGGTAACCGCTTCTTTAGTAGCTTCAACCGGTTTTCCGCGAAGTAAATTCCACAAATCCGAGATTAACTTTGTCCCAAGCCACGCCAAACCCCCCGCCACAATTCCGCCTACAGCTCCCAAAAGACTTCCCAAAGCTTTTGCAACGGGCGCAAGTGTCCTGCTCCCAAAAACTCTTGCCAAAAACCCGGTTGTAATTTTTCCTCCGCCAATATCAATAAACTTGTTGCTTAAAGACCTCAAGGCTGTTCCTACTTTGGACGCCTGCCAAGCTTTAGCAAAAGCCGGGTTCCCAGCCTTAAACCAATCTGCGTACCTCTTAAAAATCCCAAGCTTTCCGATGGTTTTGTCAACAAACAGGTTTTGAACATGGTCTAAAAATCTTCCAAGAGCAACTAGCGGACCCATATACAAATACTTGTCCCCCATCGTCTTTCCTTTCATCCTATCCAACAACCACGGAACATCCCCTTTAGGAACAAGCCCCTCCGCTTCTAATTTAGAAAAAACTTTATTAAAAAAGTCAAGATACTTATCATACTCCTTATTCGTAGCCGTATCGGTCAGCAAATCTTTTAGAAATTTTGAATTGCTTAAAGTTGGGTTGGCGCTCTCTTTCAAGGCGCCCAAGGAAATCCCGCCTACAGGTTTCATTAAAAGCAGGTCTCTCTTTGCATTAGCATCTATCAAAACACCATTCACAGTAACACCCTCGTCCACAAGATCGTCCAACAAACTTGCTACCTTAAAAGCAACCTTGTAATCCGACGCTCTTTGATAAACCGCCTTACCTAAAAGCGGGACCCAGCCTCCATTTTTGAAACGCAAAAAAAGACCTCTCGGAGAGTCTTTAGCAAAACTGGCAAGACCTAAAAATTTTTCATCTATTTGTGTGAGTATTCCCGAAACATAAAATTGAGGGGTTAGATATTGCAATTTGGTCTTCCAATCCCCCATCCAGTCAGGCAAGTCTCTCGCTATCCTGCCAAGCCACACATAAGTTCTAAAAAGGCTGTTATCGTCAAAAGCGGAGTCTAAAAAATCTTGGGTTTTAAAAACGCTCTCTCTAAAATTAAGAACTGTCTGCCAATCCATTAAAGTATTAAATTTGTCCGCTCCCACCAAAGCCCTAAATTGAGTTTGAAGTTTAGCATCGCCAGCTATCTGCCTATGCAAAGCGATTAACCTCATTTCATATTCTTTGTTGTACCCG
>JAHIUT010000037.1 GCA_018817085.1 Patescibacteria group bacterium
CATCTCAAATTCGGACGTCGGCAAAAAGGGACTACCCCGATTCGGGGTAGTCCCTTTTTGAATCTCCACAAACCTACCGGCAGATTCCAACCAATCCATAACCGTAGTTTTTTCGCGGACAGTGTCCGCCCTATTAACCACCAGCCCAGAAGGTTTATTGATAACGAGAATGGACGCATCTTCGTAAATTATAGAAGGAGTAAGATTAGTCATAAGGGTATTATATAACAAAATGGTTGTTAACACACCGTCATTGCGAGGAGAGAGAAAAAATCCGGGGGGGACGAGCGGTTGAAATCTGTAAAAGCACCTCAACTCTCTATCCATCCTCGGACTCTGAATCATACTATCTCCTTACCTTGCCTTCCCCCCCCCCTGCTGGATTCTAGTTTTAAACTACTTCCACAAAGCCGCGAGAAATAGATAATAAGCCAAAACGGCCATGATTGTTAACACAACTCGTGCGCACACAAACCCTCTCGGCGTCTTTTCTTTCATTCCTGTCTTACTCTCAACCCACCTCCTACCCGAAAATGTGACAAACATGAGTGCTATAAACCACACGATTGGAAAGACGGACACCAAAATCTTAATACCTGTATCCATTTCCCCCTCCTTTAGAATTTTGGACTCCCCTCAAAACCGATAACATTATTATAGGGTTTTAGAACCTCTTTGTCAAATATCATAGATTGTCACAGATATCCAACACCCGGTGTTGGATATTTGTTGTTTATTCGGCTTTTTGAGAACATTTGAGACAAAGAGTGGTTTCGGGGTACGCCTTTAATCGCGCAGGTTCAATCTTTCTTCCACAAACTTCACATATACCATATTTGCCGCGCTTAATCCTCGCTAACGCTTTCTCCACTTGAGCTTTCATATTCTTAATAACTCCCAAAGTGGCGCGGTTAATTTCATGAGAAACATCCTCGTCCACATCCCCCAAAATATCCGCATTATCAGAATCCCTGCCCGCAACTTTATAACTATCTTCCGTTTCCATAAGCTTTTCTTCTTCTTCCAAAGCCTTTTTTTCTTTTGCGAGTTTATTCTTTATTTTATCCACAATTTGCTCTTTAACCATTTTAAAATTTCTAGGCTTGCGAATATCTTTAATAGTAAATAACAAAACCGCCAAAAACACAACTAAATAAACAAAACTTTGTCTTAAAGAAAACTTACCTAAAAAAATAATAGCAATAACGCAAATCAAAAGCAATCCCAAATATAAAAGCGCGCCGTTTAAAAATGTGCCGAAAACTCCGCTCATTCTAGCGCGTTTAGAACTTACCCCCATAAAAAAATTGGTTCTTAAATAAAAAAGAAACGCCAATATAAGACCCACCAAACCAAATAATAAAACATTCTCCCCCGAAAAATTTAAAACCGCGTTAAGAGCGGTGGCAAAAAACAAAAACAAAACAAAAGGAATAATAGCGGTATCCCCTGCTTTTCTAACCGACCACCTTTTTAGTTTCACAAACAACAAAAAAACCAAAAGGCTAGTTAAAAAGGTGTGGGAGAAATTTAATTTAAGAACAAATTTAGAAACGAAAACACCCGCCACGCAAAAAAAAGTGGCGTCAAAAATGTCTTCGTTAATAAAACCTTCCTCTTTAGCGTACAACCAGAAAACATAAAGAGAAATTATGGCGAAAACAATGTATATCAAATAGGTATGCATTTGGTTTTTAAATTTTTTCCTACCTTAATTATACCAACAAACACAATTAAAATCCCCGAAACACCAATAATTTTTAAAACGCCAAATTTATCCGCCAACAATCCCCCTAACAAAAGGGGTAGCAATGCTCCTGCAGTAACAATAGTCTGCAAAAGTCCGTACATTTTGCCGCGCATATTGTCGGCGCAATGTCTTTGCATTTTGGCATTGCTGGCAACAATTATAAACGAGCTAAAAACACCAATAAAAAAAACCAAAATAAGAGCAAACAAAATAACATCCACACCCAAAAGTTTGGTAAACTCGTGGGGAAAAAACCGCTGTAAGGGGGCAAATCTCAAAAACCCAAGACTGTATTTAACCGTTTTCAAAGGCACTCTTCTTATAAAGGACAAAATCAAAAAAACCGTCCCCGAACCTAATATGCCTATATTTATTAAATTATCGGAATTAAACTTTTTGGATAATTTGTGGACTAAAAACGCGCCAACGCCCACGCCCAGAACAGCAGGTCCCATAAGAACTAAACTAACATCGCTTGTTTCTATACCCAAAACCTCAAACCCAAAACCCGGCATTAGAGACACAAACATATAAGTAACTATTTGGCTCACCCCCAAAATAATAAGCACATTTAAAAGCGCGGGAACGGATTTTAGATAAACCCACGCGCTATTCAGGTCTTTTTTAACATCGCCTATTATTGTCCTTTTAGGTTTTAATTTATTTACAAACCCGCGCCATAAATCCAAAATTGTAAATGTTTTCCCTCCCATAATCCAAATAAACAAAGCGGCTAGAAAAAACAAAACGAAAAGAATAAAGAGAACTCCTTTATAGGAAACTGCTTTAAATAAAGGTCCAGCAAACAGATATCCTAAAACCTGCGATATAAAATAAGTGGTGGTATAAAGCGAATTGGCGAGAATTAAATCTTTTTTCTTAACAATGTTTGGAATAGTTGCTCCTTCTGCCGGAAAGAAAAATTGCGTTAAAGCGCTCATTATAAAAGCAAGCAAAATTGTAATAGATAGAATGTTGGAAGGAAAAAACAAGAACACAAAAAGAAAAAAAGCGCGGGAAAGATTTACAAAAGCCATCGTCTTTTTTCTATCAAACCTATCCACAAAAACCCCAGAAACAATGCTAAACAAAAAGGCGGGCAGACCGTACGCTACAAGAAGAATAGAAACAGCGAAGTTGCTTTTAGTTTCGGTGTAGATAGAGATAGCGAGAACAAAATTTAGAATACTAATAGATAGCTGGCTAAATATCTGCGCCAGCCAGAGGAAAAGGAAAGATCGGTTGTTTTTTATAAACTTGTAGAACATTTTAATTTTCAATTAAAAGCGAATTTTATCTAAGGAGTCTCCCCGCCAGCTGGCGGAGAGACTCCTTTGTTAAATCTATTCGGATTTGAGTTTTGACATTTAGATTTGACATTCCCGCCTGCAACGCTTTGCGTAGCATTGCGGGCAGGTGAGCTTTGAGTTTTCTTTACGCTTTCCCCCCATACTCCCCACTTTCCACTTTAACTTTTATGGTATCCCCCACCTTAATAAAAAGCGGGACATAAATTTCCGCTCCCGTTTCAAGAGTTGCGGGTTTTTGGACTGTTGTGGCGGTATCTCCTTTAAACCCCGGTTCGGTGTATTCAACTTTAAGGGTTACGGTTTTTGGGAATTCTATATCAATAGGACTATCGTTATAAAAGGTTACAATCATATCCTCTCCGCCTTTAAGAAATTTAAGGTTTTTAGAATCTATACCTTCAAAAGGGACAGAAACTTGTTCAAAAGAAGTTTTATCCATAACAAAGCAGGAGGCATTGTCGGCGTAAAGAAATTGCATGTTTTTTTTGAGGACATCGGATTCCTTTACCTTATCGTTGCTTTTGAAAGAAACCTCTTTAACAACGCCTGTTTTAAAACCGCGAATTTTTAATTTAACCACCGCCCCTCCCCGCGCCATTTTGATATGCTCGTAGCGAAGGACAATAAAAGGTTCCTTGCCGAAATTGTCAGCTTCAAAAATCGTTCCATTTCTCAAATTGGTAACTTCACGCATAAGAGGAATTATAAACCCCAAACCGCCATTTGTCATTTGGAATTTGATTAAGGAGTCTCCTTTGAAAAAGGTGACTCCTTTGTTAATTTCCCGATTTGTCAAATGTCATAAATAACCAACCCCCGAAGTTGGTTATTTATGACATATTAGTCCAAAGTTAAGCTCTTTATCTTCTTCAAGGCTTTTTGATGCTCGGCATTGTCTTGCACAAAAGCCTTTAAGTTCTCATAACTTCCAAACCTATTCAACATATACGCTGTATCGCTTACACTATATTGGCTAGGCTTAGCGTATTCCACCAGGCTAGAATAGGGATAGGTTTCAATCTCGTCAATTTTCTTTACTATTTCAGAACTATACGGATTTAAAATAATGTATCTATAGGTGTGAATCAATTGCTCCTCACCAGCAATGTGTACGGCTTTAAATACCCCCTCAAAAACATACCCTTTTCTCTCATTTTTAATGTTTAGGTGTCTAGTATAACTATTTTGAAAATTTGCCACAAATTTTGAAATCCCAAAATCCATCTTCTGTCTAACCAATAAATGTATATGATTAGGCATCAAACAAAACGC
>JAHIUT010000038.1 GCA_018817085.1 Patescibacteria group bacterium
CAACTTCTGGAAACTTATAAATATGTTTTAATATCTTTTCTTCATCCTTGTTTATTGCATAGGACATAGTTACCCCCTTATCCAATTTTTCGTTTCTCAAAATGCTGTTACATCTTGCGTAGGTGTATTGAAGATATGGTCCCGAATCTCCCTCAAAGGAAAGAGAAGTTTTAAAGTCAAAAATTATATCTTTGCCAGGTCCTTGGCGAAGCATTGAATATTTTATTGCTCCTATGACAATAGGTGTAAGTTCTTTAGTTTCTATATCAGGGACCTTTATTTTTATATTTTCTTCTACCCTGTTGATCAAACCTTCTGCCGTAACAACCTTTCCTGTCCTTGAAGACATTTTTTCTTCTTTTAGTCGTAACATCCCGTGAGGGATGTGTTTGGTTTTCTTTTCAAGGTTAGGATTTATTATGCTTAACGCCTTTAGAACGACTTTAAAATAATCGGCAATTTCGTTTCCCGTTACAACAATAGAGAGGTCATATTTAAAGGCTTCGTTTTTCAATATTGGCAGACCTAGGTCTTTTGCTTCGTAAGTTGGTAAACCGCTTTTATTTACAAAGACGCGAGTATGCAAGCCATACTTCTCGCCCTTAAATATTATAGCTCCCGCGCTTTCTTCAAAAACTCCTTTTTTGAGATAGTCTTTTACTAATAACAAGCCCTTTTCGCCGACGGCTCTTTCAAAGAAATAATAGTCAAATTTTGTTCCTAGCTTTTTGTAAATTGTTTCAAAGTAATCCAAACTCCATTTCCTTCCTAAATTATATAAATGCATAATGTCTTTATCGCTTTTTTTGTAAATTGCTTTGTTTAATTCGTCAATCTCTTCTTTTGCTACATTGTCCTCCAAATATTTTTCAGCTCCGTAAGCGTACCCTTTCCCTAAAATTTCTATTTTTTCGCGCAAGGGTTTTCGGCTCAAATTTTCGATTTCCTTGCCGTTTTGCGCAAGGATTTTTTTAAGTCCCCATAAAGCTTTGGCAGTATGCGCGCCTACATCTCCTTGGTAACAAGCCCTTTTCACGACCCCCCCATTAAAATAAAGTATGCGGGACAGAGATTCGCCAATGGTGTTACTCATAAGGTGCCCGATATGGAACTCTTTAAAGGGATTTGGGTCGGTATATTCCACCATTATTTTTTTATGTTTTAGGATGTTTCCTTTTCCAAAAAGTTCTTTTTCATTTTGGATCCTTTCCAAAACCGAAAGCAGGGAGGTTTTTTCAAGCCAAAAGTTTATAAAACCGGGTTTCTCAACTTGTATTTTTGAAATTGGGGATTCAATCTTTATATTTTTGGTAATTTCCTCTGCAATCACCATAGGCGATTTTTTTAGTTTTTTGGATAAAACCATAGCAATGTTGGTTGAATAATCTCCAAAATCCTCATTTTCGGGGTGTTCCACCACAAAATCCACCGGCTTGATTTTAAGTTTAATTACTGCGTCTTCTATAGATTTCTTAATTATGTGTTTGAACATTGTTTCAATTAGACTAAGGAGTCTCCTTGTACAAGGAGACTCCTTTTTTTAATTTAATATCTTAATTGCTTGTTTAATCCTTTTTACAGTTTCCTCTTTGCCAAGTATTTCTATTGTTTCAAAAAGTGGGGGGGAAACAAGGCTTCCGGAAACAGCAACCCTTATGGGTGAAAAAGCGTCTATAACTTTCCAATTATTCTTTTTTGCCGTATCCCTAATTCCTACTTCAAGTTTTTTTAGGTTTTCTAAATTCCAAGGGTCAATGTTAGCCAGTAAGTTGGCTAAGTTTGTTAGGTGGCGTAATATCTTTTCGGACGCGCGCCCGGTGGGTACAAGTAGGGTTTTTAATGTTGGTGTATCGGCTTCAAAGTCTGTGAAAAAAAATTTGGTGTTATCTTTAAAGTCCCCTAAAGTTTTTAACCGTTCTTTTTCAAGAGCAACAATTTTTTTAAGTTTTTCCTTGTCCGTATTTTTTAAGTCGGGGTCAAAAGTTAGCAAGCGCATGAGCAAATCATTATTATCTAAATTTCTTATGTAGTACCCATTAAGATAATTTAGTTTATCCATATTAAATGTTGGGTTAGATTTGTTTATATCGGAAATATCAAAATTTTTAATAAATTCGTCCAAAGTAAAAATATCTTTACCCTCTTTTGGAGACCATCCAAGTAGAGCCACAAAATTTAATAGCGCCTCGGGGAGATACCCTTTATCTAAAAAGCTTTGGGCAGACACGCTACCTTTGCGTTTACTCATTTTTCCTTCTCCCAAAGGATCCAAAAACACGGGCAGGTGCCCGGTTTGGGGCATTTGCCATCCGAAATATCTATAAAGAAGTATGTGTTTAGGGGTACTTGATATCCATTCCGCGCCTCTTAAAATATGTGTTATTTGCATTAAATAATCGTCCACCACCACTGCCAAATGGTAGGTAGGGAATCCGTCTGATTTAATAAGAATTTGGTCGTCTAAATTATCCGCGTTAATTGATATTTTTCCCATTACCAAATCTTCGTATTCCAAAATCTCACCATCCGGTACCTTTAACCTTATAACAAAAGGCTCTTTTTCGGCTCTCTTTTCGGCGTCTTTAAAAGATATATTTTTGCAATGTCTATCGTATTTTGGAATTTTATGCTCCTGCTCGCTCTTTTTTCTAATTTCGTTGAGCCTTTGTTTATCGCAAAAACAATAGTACGCAAACCCTTTTTCAATAAGTTCCAAGGCGTATTTTTTATATAGGGGGATTCGTTCGGATTGTGTGTAGGGACCAAAAGGACCGCCTATATCAGGACCTTCGTCCCAACTAAACCCGTACGCTTTTATTACATTTAGGATTTTGGGAGTCGCTTCTTTAATGTATCTTTGCTGGTCGGTATCTTCTATTCTTATAATAAATTTCCCGCCCCTGTTTTTGGCGTACGCATAGTTAAAAAGTAGGGTTCTTATGTGGCCAATGTGGTATTCTCCAGTGGGGCTTGGAGCCATTCTTGTTCTTACCATATAAGTATTATATCATTAAAAGAATATGACTCTTACCGAATTATCATTTGCAACTAAACGGGCATTGCTTTGGTTTGTTATTGTGGTCTTTTCTTTTTACACCTTAAAATTTGTGTTCATTAAGGCTAAATCTTTGTATCTAACTCTAAATCCCCCAAAACAACCTCCCGCAGAAGCCTCTTTTGGAAATGTTCCGCAACTTGAATTTGAGAGCCTGTCTTTTTCGGAAGGTTCTTTTCCTGAATATGTGTTGGACACCAAAACGGGTAAACTTCCCTCTTTTCCAGATAGAACTTGGGTTTACAAACTATTTATGCCCATACCTCGCATATCTGCGGAGAAGGAAGCTAAAGAGTTTGCTAAAAGCGTAAACTTTTTGGGGAGCCCCGCTAAAAAATCTTTAATAGAGTTTGTATGGAACACAAACGGAAATCAAAGAAGTTTGTATTTTAATATTGCTACCAAAGAGATTTTTTTAGAAACTAGTTCCGAGTATCTTGGGGACAATTTATCACTGGGGTTTGTGTTATCCCCTATTGAGGCGCAAAACAAGGCGCAAAGTTTTTTGCAAGCTCGCGGGCTTTTAAGCGAAGATTTGCAAAACGGAGAAATTAAAACCGCATACATTAGAGCGGATAGTAGGGGTTTTTCCGAGACCGCAAATTATCTGCAAGCAAATCTTGTTAGGGTAGATTTTTACAGAAAAGTTAAAAGCAATGAAGATACCGAAAATTTAATTTATGGGGATAGCCCGCCGAAGGCGATGGTTTCTGTTTATATTTCAAACCCCAGCGATTACGAGAAAAGAAGCGACATCTCGCTTATCTATCCTATCCTCTACTACAACAATCAGGTTTTATTGTTGGACAAATCTGCCTATCCTCTGATTTCTGTTGAGAAAGCGTGGGATTTTGTAAAAAATGGGGGGGGAAATGTTATTTACTTAAAGAAAAACACGGAAGATTATTATTCTGTGTACACACCTTTGAGTGTGGCGAAAATGGAAATGCGTGATGTAAAGCTTTCGTATTTTCAACCCCAAACCCCAACGGCTTTTTTACAGCCCATTTATGTTTTTGAAGGAGTTTTTACCACTAAAGAAAGGGAAAGTGGCGCTTTTTATATTTATGTTCAAGCAATAGACCCCCAACACATCAGTTTCTAAAGTCTTCCAAAAGGTTTTTTTGCTGACGGGAAAGGCGGGTGGGTATGTTAACGACAATTTGTATGTAATGGTCACCGCGACCAAAACCTCTCATCCTTGGTTTTCCTTTTCCTTTTAGCCTAAATTGGGTGTTCGGTTGTGTTCCTGACGGGATTTTGAGTTTTATTTGAGAAACCCCAGTTTCCGAACTTGGGTCAAGCGCGTCTATGTTTATAGAATCTCCCAAAATAGCTTGGATAAAACTTATTGTTTCCATACTAAAAACATCGTCGCCTTGAATAGTTAGTTTATGGTGTGGTTTTACCTTTATGGTTATAAATAGGTCGCCTCTTTCGGTATTTGGGGGGCCAGCTTCGCCATAACCTGCGTATCTTATTTCGGTTCCGTTTGAAACACCGGCGGGTATTTTTATGTTAAGAGTATTGCCGTTTGCTTGAATTCGTTTCTCAACACCTTTTATGCTTTCCCCAAAAGAGATTTCAAGAGAATAGTATGAATTTCTCCCTTTTCTAGGTTTTCTCGCGCCAGAAAAACCTCTAAACCCAAAAACTTCTTCAAAAATGTCAAACGGGTCGGTAAAGTTTCCAAAGTCAACTCCGTTAGCTTCTGGTTCCGATGAAGCATAAGACCAAGTAAAAGGTCCCCAAGCACTGCCTTGCGTTCCCGCAAAGGGACCCTGTCCTCCTCCAGCTCCCGTATCAACGCGACCGAACTGGTCGTACATTTTTCTTTTTTCCGGGTCGCTTAAGATGTGGTAAGCCTCGTTTATTTCTTTAAATCTTTTTTCCGCGGCTGTTTTATCTTTAGCTACATCGGGGTGATGTTCTTTAGCAAGCTCTTTATAAGCTTTTTTAATATCTTCTATAGGAGCGCTTTTTGGGACGCCAAGAATTTCGTAGTAGTTTTTAGACATATCTTAGCCCTTGTCGTCCACAACCTCGCCTTCAACAGGTTCTTCGGGGTTTTCCGAACCTTTTTTATCATCGGGACTTTTCGGAGTTTCGGAACCCCCTTTGTCTTGCTGTTTATACATTTCTTGTCCTATCTTTTGCAAATCTAGCGAAAGTTCTTCCGTTTTATTCTTCAGCTCTTCCAGTGTGGCGGTAGGTAAAACACTTCTTAATCCCTTAACCTTTTCTTCCACCGGTTTTTTAATATCTTCAGAAACTTTATTCCCGGCGTCTTTAAGAGTTTTATCGGCGGTGTAACATAGATTTTCAGCTTGGTTTCGGGCTTCCACAATGTCCTTTTTCTGTTTGTCTTCTTGAGCGTGTTTTTCCGCTTCAGTTACCATTCTTTCTACCTCTTCTTTAGAGAGACCCGTACCCCCTTGTATAATTATGCTCTGTGTTTTGTCGGTGGCTTTATCTTTAGCCGAAACATTTACCATACCGTTTGCGTCTATATCAAATGAGACCTCTACTTGAGGAACGCCCCGTGGCGCGGGAGGGATGCCGTCCAAAATAAACCGACCTAAACTTTTATTGTCGGTCGCCATTTCCCGTTCGCCTTGTACTATATGCACTTCAACGCTGGTTTGGTTGTCGGCGGCGGTAGAAAAAACTTGAGCCGCGTTTGTTGGTATAGTAGTATTTCTTTTTATTAGCGGTGTGGCTATTCCTCCCAAAGTTTCAATGCCCAAGGTTAGCGGAGTTACATCTAAAAGCAAAATGTCTTTTACTTCGCCGGATAAAACCCCGCCTTGAATAGCCGCTCCCACAGCTACAACCTCATCGGGATTAACGCCTTTATGAGGCTCTTTGCCGAAAACTTCTTTTACAATTTCCACCACTTTAGGCATTCTGGTCATTCCGCCAACTAAAACCACTTCGTCTATATCCGAAAAAGACATTTTAGCGTCGGAAACGGCTTTTTTACAGGGTTCTATAGTTTTTTGGACTAGATTTCCCACTATTTGCTCAAGTTTGGCTCTTGAAAGTTTAATTACCAAATGTTTTGGACCCGATTGGTCCGCGGTAACAAACGGAATGTTAATTTCGGTGTCTTGTGTGGAAGAAAGTTCAATTTTTGCTTTTTCCGCGGCGTCTTTTAGTCTCTGCATAGCCTGTTTATCGTTTTTCAAGTCCACCCCTTGATCCTTTTTAAACTCTTCAATAATAAAATCTATGACCTTAAGGTCAAAGTCGTCTCCGCCAAGAAAAGTGTCGCCGTTTGTGGATTTAACTTCAAAAACACCTTCGCCGATTTCTAATATAGAAACATCAAATGTGCCTCCTCCAAGGTCGTAAACGGCGATTTGTTCGTTAGTTTTTTTGTCTAATCCGTACGCCAGCGACGCGGCGGTAGGTTCGTTGATTATTCTTAACACATTTAGCCCGGCAATTTGCCCCGCTTCTTTGGTGGCGGACCTTTGCGCGTCGTCAAAGTAGGCGGGAACAGTAATCACAGCGTCTTTTATGGAGGTGTTTAAAAAACTTTCGGCATCGGTTTTTAATTTTTGGAGGATTTTTGCGGATATTTCTTGCGGAGTGTATTCAACGCCTTCCACTTCAACAACCGCCATGCCGTTTTTGCCTTCTTTAATGGTGTAAGGCACATGTTTTAATGCCTCTTTAATGGAGGGGTCCGAAAATCGTCGTCCCATTAATCTTTTTACCGAGAAAACGGTGTTTTTAGGGTTAACCACTTGTTGTCTTTTTGCGGATACCCCCACGATATTTTTGTCGGGAACAACAATGGAAGGAGTGGTATTCATACCTTCGGCGTTTGGCACCACCTTTGGTTTGCCCCCTTCCATAACCGCCATGCAGGAGTTTGTTGTTCCGAGATCTATGCCTAATATTTTGGACATAATTTTATTCCTTTCTGCCTACTACTACTTGAGCAGGTCTTAAAACTTTATTATTTAGTATATACCCTTTTTTGTTTACTTTTAACACTTTGTTTTCCGTACCCTTTTGCGTATCCACGGCTTCCATTAAGTTATGGTCAAAATCAACATCGTCCGTTTGTATCTCGCTGACCCCGTTCCCTAAAAGAGCGTCCTTAAACTTTTTAACGCTCAAATTAAGCCCCTCGTTTTTTATATGTTTTGCGGAATCCTCAAGACAGTCTAAAACATCCAAAAAATCTAATATCACTTTATGGTTTGCCAGTTCTATAAATTCTATTTTTTGTTCATTGGTCCTTTTTTCCAGATTTTGATAATCCGCCAAAGCTCGTTTCCATTTATTTTCTGTTTCTTGTACCTTTTCTTGCAATTCTACTATTTCTTTTTCAAGTTTTTCAAGTTTTTTTTCCATATTTTAAAAACTGGATATTACCTCGTTAATTAAATTTTTGATGTATCTAACGATGGGTATTATTTTTGAATACGCCATTCTATCGGGACCAAGAATAGCAATAGTTCCCGATTTTCCCCTGCCGTTAAAATTAGTGTATACAAATCCGCAACAATCAAGATTTTTAAAATTCAATTCTTTTCCTATTAAAACCTTTATATCATTATCTCCAAATCCTTTAGACAATAAATCGTTTAAAAGTTCAAAATTATCAAGTAGATTTAAGGCGGCTTTTGCCACATCCATATCAAAAAACTCGGGGTAATCTAATATGTTAACGCTTCCAGCGTGAATAACAAACCCGTCGGTTAAGGATACCACAGATAAATGTTTTGTGGATTCTGCCAAAGCTAAAGTTATGTTTCGCAAAAGTTTTTCAAATTCGTAGCGGTCTTGCCATATTCGTTGTTTTATAGCTACCTCGTTTAGAACGGGGACATCTTGTTCTTCCATCAATTCTGTTATGTAATATCTTAAACCAAGGCTGGTTGGTTTTCTGCCTGAAGAGGAGTGGGGCATTTCTAAAAACCCTTTTCGAATAAGGTCCGCCATTTCGTTTCGGATAGTCGCGGGGCTGTATTTTAATTTATACTTTTTTACCAAAGCCTCGGAACCAACAGGACTGGCAGAATCAATGTATTCGTCCACCACAACTCTTAGGAGCTCTTTTTGTCTGGGCGTTACTTCTTGCATACTAGCACCAGTTTACATTGACTGCCAAGAGTAGTCAAGAGGAAAATTTTAAAAATGATATAATCCTTATTACATTTTCAGTCGGGATGGGCTACCCAAACGAGAAAGGAGACGGAGAGATGCAAGTTAGCGCAGGACAGATTGGAGGTATTTTGGGGGATGAGTGGGCGTCCATTGAGCAGGTGGCGAGGAAGGTCGGTGTTTCTGAGAGGGTAGTAGAATTAGTACGATTTTATTGGCACATACCCCCAGAAAACTTGTCGGGGGCGTTGTTGTTGGTTGAAGAAGGTGTCTCCTTCGAAGAATTGGCTCGTATTATGAGAGATGTTTGGAGCGAGATGGTAGAAGCTTGGGATGAGGAGAGTTAAAACTCAAAACCGTTATTGCGAGAAGTGGATGTTTTTCGCAATGACGGTATTTTTTTAAATAGGGATTTTAAATAGGGATAGACCCATTTGGGATAGACCCATCCGCCATTCGCCAGCTGGCGAAGGCGGATGGGTCTATCCCTAATTGAGGTAAAACTTGACGATCTACCCACTGCCCTACCTTGAAGGCGGAACTTTTTTAACTGAAGATTTCTTTAAGAATTTCTTTACTAGAAGAAATATGAGTAATGCAGGAACCCAAATTATTGCGTATACTCCAATCCAAATTGCTTTAACCGTAAGTCCCCTTATTGTTAAAACCAACGCCCTTACCGCTTGCTTAAATACCACCTTTGGTCTAAACCCATCTTGCGGCGCAAATGGCAAAGAGTACTCGTCGGTGGATAAATATGCTGTAACTTTTATGGAACTGGATGTTTTTTCCAAATATAGCGCTTGCCCTTTATAAGAATCCATCTGACTTTGCAAATTTAAAATCTCCCTTTGCACTTGCAGTATCTCTTCCACATTAACCGCTTTAGAAAGCATATCCTCAAAAATCTTTTTTGTTTTTTCCAAAACCGCAAGCCGCGCGGTTATATCGCTATATTGGTCGGTAACATCAAAACCAGTTAAACTTTCCGATACAACTTTAACCGCCGAACCCCTTAAAAAACTTAACATAGCATCCGCTTTATCCACGGGTATTCTTATAGTTATATTTCCATCAGCCGCTTCAAGAGGTCTTGACAAATTTGCCGAAACCATAAATCCCCCTAAAACCTGCGCCTCTTTTTTAATCGCTTCTATGGAATTTGAAACATCTTTAACTTGCAAAGATAATGATGTTTCCTCTACGACCTTTCTGTTTTCGGCAGTAACATCAACACTTTCAATTCCTCTACCATAAGAAGGTTCCGAGTAATTGGAATACATCAAATCCATTCCTTCATAAGAACCGCTGATGGAAGAGGGCGGAACATTTTTTGAGGGCAGGGACCCGCCAACAAGCCTAAGAGCAAAACCTTTAAACAAAAGATACAAAACAAAAAGTATTAAAAAAAAGGAAAGTTTATTTTTCTTAACCCATTCAATTATCAGCATTGTTTTTATGATAAGGATTTGTTCAGGTTTAGTCAATAGTAAATTTCGCCCTTGACACTTGATGCGATTGTCTGCTATATATTTCTATGCTTGGTTGAATTTTAGTTTTTATGAAAGGATAAAATTATGGCAAAAAAAGGTGTGGCCACCATAAAACCTGTTTTAGATTATATTTTGATTGAACCTTCCGAAAAAGAAGAGAAAACTGTATCTGGGATTGTTATTCCTGATACCGCTAAAGAAAAGCCTCAAGAGGGTACGGTTGTTGCCGTGGGTCCTGGAAAATTTACCGAAAGCGGGCAGATGATAAAACCTGCTGTGAAAAAGGGAGATAAAATATTATACAAAAAGTGGGGCGGAAACGAAGTTAAAATAGAAGGAAAAGAATATTTGTTTGTAAAAGAAGAAGATCTTTTAGCTATTGTTGGTTAATTTAGTTTATTGTTATTCTAAATCTTAATTTCAAATTTATTGAAATTTGGAGTTTTAGGTTTGGAATTTATAGTGTTATGGCAAAACAATTAATGTACGGAGAAGATGCAAGGCGAAAATTAAAAAACGGTGTGGACGCTTTGGCTAAAGCGGTGGTAACAACGCTTGGACCTAAAGGAAGAAATGTTGGGCTTGATAAAAAATGGGGTTCTCCGAGTATTGTTCATGATGGTGTTACCGTTGCCAAAGAAATTGAGCTTAAAGACCCTTTTGAAAATATGGGGGCGTCGCTAGTTAAAGAAGCTGCCACCAAAACAAACGATGTGGCGGGAGACGGCACAACCACCGCAATCCTTCTTGCTCAAGCGATAGTGGATGAGGGATTTAAAAACATTGCCGCTGGGACAAACCCGATGATTTTAAAAAGAGGTCTTGAAAAAGCTACCGACGCAGTTGTTGCCGAGGTTAAGAAAATTGCCAAACCAATAGGCAGTAGCGAAGAAAAAGCCCAAATTGCCACTATATCCGCGGGAGACCCTCAAATAGGAAGAATAATTGCCGACGCTCTAGCAAAAGTGGGCGATAGAGGTGTTGTTACAGTTGAGGAAGGCAAAGGGCTTGAAATGGAAGTGGAATACAAAGATGGGATGGTTTTTGACAAAGGGTATGCCTCTCCTTACTTTATAACCAATCCTGAAAGAATGGAGGCGGTTATTGAAAGTCCTTATATATTAATCACCGACCAGAAAATTTCGGCTATTGCCGATATCCTTCCGCTTTTGGAGAAACTTGTTAAAGTATCCAAAAATATTGTTATAATAGCGGATGATGTTGAAGGCGAAGCTTTGGCTACACTTGTGGTTAATACTTTAAGAAAAACTTTTACGGCTCTTGCGGTTAAAGCGCCGGGTTTTGGCGACAGGAGAAAAGCTATGCTTGAAGATATAGCTGTTTTAACGGGCGGAAAAGTTATAAGTGAAGAAATGGGCAGGAAACTTGAATCCGCTGAAGTGGAAGATTTAGGTCGCGCTGATAGAATTATAGCCAAACAGGAAGAAACAGTTATTGTTGGAGGTAAAGGAGATTCCAGAGAAGTAAAAGCTAGAATTGAGCAGATAAAAAAGCAGATAGAACAAACAACCAGCGATTTTGATAAAGAAAAGCTTGAAGAGAGGTTGGCGAAACTTTCCGGCGGGGTTGCGGTTATAAGCGTTGGGGCGGCTACTGAAACGGAAATGAAGGAGAAAAAATACCGCGTGGAAGATGCCGTTAACGCAACAAAAGCGGCGGTAGAGGAAGGTGTTGTGCCGGGTGGCGGGGTTGCGTTTTTGAGGGCGCGCAAAGTTTTGGAGTTTTTAAAATTGGGTTCGGAGGAGCAAATTGGGGTTGAGATTCTTAAAAAGGCTCTTGAACAACCAACTAGAAAACTTGTGGAAAATGCTGGTGGGGACGGTGGTTGGGTGGTTAAAGAACTACAAAACAAAGGAAAAAATGAAGGTTACGATGTTGTGGATATGAAATTTGTTAATCTGATTGAAAAAGGAATTATTGACCCCGCCAAGGTAACTAGAAGCGCTCTTCAAAATGCGGTGAGTGTTGCGGTTAATATATTAACCACCGAGGCTTTAGTGGCGGATGTTCCGGAGAATAAAGAAAACTCAGCACCCGGCGCTGGTATGGATATGAGCGGAATGGGGATGTAAGGTTATGGTAACACTACACAGATTTACAATTACAATTAAAACTATAAGCGCAAATCTTGAAGATGAAAAATGGCTTATGTCCTTGTGCAGGGATTTGGCCAGTCTTTCCAACCTAAAAGTACTAAAAGAAGGTTTTGCTCGTTTTGAAAAACAAGGCGCTACCGCTTTTTTGGTTTTATTAGAAAGTCATTTAGCTATTCATACTTGGCCAGAGTACGAATTAGCTTACATAGATATTTTGTCCAGCAGAGAAATAAGCAAAAAAGATGTAAAAATAATAAATAGATATTTTGCTGAAAAACAACCGGAAATAACTGTAATCCGCGCAGAAATAGTTTGCCAAGAGCAAATCCCATAGAGTTTGACTTATAGTGGGGAATCCATTATAATTCATTAACTGTCTAAATTCAGCCTAAAAATAAGGGGGAACAATGAAAAAGGTTTCTGTGGCGGTTTTTTTGTGTTGTTTGGTGGTTCTGTTGACACCATCTTTTGTCTTTGCGCAGGAAGGGACAATTCTTGCGAGGGTGGAGGTTCACTGGGGGTATGTTGTAGATGAATCCCCCATCTCGTCAGTTTTTTTGAGTTCCTCTCGCGACAAACTGTGGGTGTCCACAAAAAGCGTTGGCGGAGAGGAGGGGGCCTCCTCTTATGTGGACATTATTACGGGGGAGATCACCCCTCTTAATTTCAATGCCGACCCTTCAAATGGGTTTGCGCTTGGGGAGATTGCCGTTGCGATTGAAGAAAAAACAGCCCCATTTTTTAAGTCCAGTTGGTTAGGAGTTTGCTCCAACTTGGATTTTGTGGCAGTGCTAAAAAGTGGAACTGTTGAAACCCGCCTTACCAACCTTTCCCCTCTTCCTCTTCTCTGGAGCGGGGATAAGGGGATAACATGGGAAGAGTTGTCTTCCGGCGGGACTAAAGAATTTTATAAGGACAAAAGTTCGTTGGAAATTCTGTATCCCAATCAAGAAACTATTGGTTGGGACCCCTGCGCCACATTAGCGTGGAACAGGGCGAGTTTTGACTTTAGCGCCGTTGGGCTTTCGTCTTTCACGGCGCGTAATTTAACCTTTCTTGAGAGGTTGCGGTTGTTGTTTGTTCATTAGGGACTATGGGCGTTGCCTAGAACTTTTTAGGTAACGCCTTTTCATTCCCAAGTGTACAATTTTGATAGAGGTTTGGATTTTCCAAGTTTTGTTTGAGGAGTTTTTTCCAGTATATACAAATCGCTTGTGTTCCCTACCGTTTCCGCTCCTTTTATGTACTTATTAAAGTTTTGGGTTTTTTCTCTTATAAAAAGTCCGTATTGGTTTATTATTTGTTGAACTTTTAACGATTTTTCTCTTGATAAAGGGGATGTGCCGTAACAAATGTAGTGTGAGGATAATCCGTTTTCTTTGGTGGCTTCCAAACTTCTTCGCAAAAAAAGGTCAAATCCGTTTTCGGTGTATGGCGAGTCGGTAAAAACGGTATCCGACTTATGCAAAAACTCTTTTGGAATAGCCTTTTTTAAATCCCACAAAACATAATTTATTTTTAAGCGATGTTCTTTACACACCTTTTCAATAACATTAAGTATGTTTGTATCGATTTCAAGAACGGAAATATCGCAAGCTCTAAATGTGTAAGCTACGGCTAGAGATGTTAAATCGTCGTCCCCAAGAAAAACTATTTTCCTATCTTGTAAATCTTTCTGGCCATTAAGCTTTTTTACGCGATTTATAACGGTTTCTTCCGTGGCGTAAAACTGGTCGTATTCTCTTTTTGGGACGGGCATTAAACTTTTTATATGGCGAATAAAATCTTGGATACCTTGCAAGTTAAAAGGTGGTTCTTTTTCAGATTTTTCGGAAAGAAGCGTTCCTCCCATATTGGTGAGCGTTAATCGCGGGGAGGCCGTATTGTAATTGACAAATTTGGGATTTAATAACAAAACTAACCTTTTCATTTGCCCATGCGAAAGGTTGGTTATTCGGGTAAGTTCCGAAACGGTGGGAGTTTGGGTTTTAATTATTTCAATAATGTTTATTATATCCGTTACTCGTATTTTGGATTTTCTGGATATGTTGTCCAAATTGGGAGTATTCATAATAAATTGTCCAAAGCGGCGTTAACAAGGGAATCTGCCATAGAATTTTGTTCTCGCGGGATATATTTAAATTGAACTTTTTCAAATTGGTTTTCTAGATTTTTTACTTTTATGGCAAGTTTTTGGAGTTCCGCGTTTTTTATTTTGTAAGCTCCGGTTAGTTGTTTTACCGCAAGTTCGCTATCCATAAAACATATAAGTTCTTTGGGCTGGTATTTTAGAGCGGTTTCAATGCCAAAAATTAATGCGGAATACTCGGCGATGTTGTTGGTGGCAATACCTATTTTTTTGCCGAGTTTTATCACAGTTTTTTCGTTGTCCATTAAGACAACGCCAATAGCCGCCTGTCCTGGGTTATTTCTTGACCCCCCGTCGGTGTATAAAAAAAGTTTTTCCATACACCCATTATACAATATTTGAAAATGAGAAGGGTTTAACCCTTTAGGGTTAAACCCTATTGAAACCTATTGAAAAAAGTGTTGACAAGGGTGTTGTACTATCTTAAGCTGAAAATAGAAAGTCTTTTAATTATGGAACAAGCAAGTCAATTAAATTCCGTTTCGGATTCGCAAGTAAAATACGCAGGTTTCGGAGTAAGGTTTCTTGCATATTGGGTGGATTTTCTTCTAGTATTTTTGATTGGAATGCTTATCCAAACCGCGTTGGGAAGAAATCCAGCTTTAGTTTTCCAAAACATTAAGTCTCTAGAGGAGTTTCAACAAATTCAAAATTCTACTTCCATGACTCTAGTCTCTTTTGTTAGTCTACTTTTTGGGTTAGCGTATTTTTTGCTATTCTATGTTAATTATGATGGGGCTACCCCCGGAAAAAGGTTATTGGGCATAAAAGTAACAAGAGATGACGGTTCAAAGGTAACCTACCCTGTTGCCTTTGTGCGGTATTTAGGTATATTCGTGTCTGCATGCTCTCTTGGGCTTGGCTATCTTTGGGTAGCGTGGGATAAGAAAAAGCAAGCGTGGCACGATAAAATTGCCAAGACTGTAGTTGTTAAGACAGGAGCGAAACCAAAAACTATTTTGGCAATTATTATAACCATTTTTACTATTCTATTTTTCTCTGTTTATATGGGTAGTTTTATGTATATGGGCTTTAAACTAGGAATGCAGGAAGCAGGTAACAAAGAAGTGGACAGTCGTCCAGCCCAATCTTTAAAACAAAATCAAGAAAACATGTCTCCTGAAGCTAAAACTCATTATGAGAATAGTCAAGCGCTTTTTAAGCAAATGCAAGCTGTTAGTAATGATGTTTCTGCGCTTAAACCTCTTGCCGATAAAACGATTGAAGAAGCAAAACTAGCTGTGGACGCACAACCTACAAATCCCATACTTTGGTCTAACTTGGGGGATGCTTATGGCTGGCCAAATACTGTAGGAACTGAAGAAGATGGTCTGCCTGCTTACAAAAAAGCAGAGGCACTTGACCCAAACAATGTTATATATATAAACTTTGTGGGAGATGAGCTTATCAAACTTGGAAGAAATGGGGAAGCCGTATTGCAATTTCAAAAGACACTTAGATTAACGGACAGTTCGGGTTATGCTTATGTAAGTATAGGAACAGCTTATAAAAATTTAGGGGTGTATGACGAGGCGAGAAAACATTTACAGAAAGGAATAGAAATCTTTCAAAGTCAAAATAAAGATGGTAAATACGACACACAAATTTTACAAGCCCAAAAAGAATTGTCAGGTCTCCCAAAGTAAGTATATCTACTCCCCCTAAAATTTAGTGACTATTAAACTGTGCAAAATGGAGTCGGTAACTCCAAAAAACTATGTAAAATGGAGTTGACAACTCCAAAAAACTATGTAAAATGGAGTTATGTATTCCAGATTAATAACGCCTCCAAAAGATAAAAGCTTCTTTTTGTTTGGTCCTCGCGGAACCGGAAAAACAACTTGGGTAAGAGCCACTTTTCCGAAAGCAGTATATTTAGATTTATTGGAAGCGGAGGTATTTAACATTTTATTAGCCAATCCGCAAAGGTTGGAGAACTATATACCAAAAAACTTTACCGATTATATTATTATTGATGAAGTACAGCGAATTCCCGAAATACTAAACGAAGTACATCGTTTAATTGAAAAAGAACGTCTTAAATTTATCCTCACTGGTTCTAGCGCTAGAAAATTAAGAAAAGGCGGGCAGAATTTGTTAGCGGGCAGAGCGCTTACTTATTTTTTGCACCCATTAACAGCGGTGGAACTTGGTACTGATTTTAATCTTAAACAATCTTTAAATTATGGGCATCTCCCCTCTATAAATAAAGAGAAAGATCCCCAAAAATATTTGGAAAGTTATATTAAGACTTACCTTGAGGAGGAAGTTTTTCAAGAAGGACTAACAAGAAATCTTTCCGTTTTCGCCCGTTTCCTGGAAACAGCAAGTTTCTCTCAAGGGTCGATTTTAAATACATCGGAAGTAGCAAGGGAAGCGGCTATTAATAGGAAGGTGGTGGAAAATTATTTTAAGATTCTTGAGGATTTGTTAATTGGATATCGCATCCCTGTTTTTAATAAAAGGGCGAAAAGGAGACTTCTTGCTCATTCTAAATTCTATTTTTTTGATGTGGGTGTTTATAAGGTATTGCGTCCGATGGGTCCTTTGGATATGCCTGAAATGGTAGAAGGTATGTCTTACGAGAGCTTGTTTTTTCAGGACATCCTTGCTATTAACAGCAGTTTGAATTTAGGGTATAAGCTTTTTTATTACCGAACCGTAACAGGAATAGAAGTTGATTTTGTAATGTATGGAGAAAAGGGAATTCGCGCTTTTGAAATTAAAAGAACCAACAAAATTTCCTCTGATTTAACTAAGGGTCTAAAATATTTCTCTAAGGAATATCCTCAATCAAAAAGTTTTCTTATCTATGGAGGAAAAAGAAAAATGAGCGAAGGCAATATTGAAATATTGCCAATTGAATACGCTCTTAAAAACCTTCCCGAGTTGCTTATTTAAATCTCCTTAATGGCACAACTTTGCAAAAAGGAAGTTTAATTTATGGAATTTTAGTAGCATGTGGTGGTGATTATAATCTAATTAATTCTTCCAACCAGGGGATTTTCTCGTGTTTTCTCTTCCACCATAGATCTTCCCAAATATAATTGACAGCGAGCATTTTGTATTTGCCAAAGCGGTTATCAAAAAATTTGAGGAGCTCTTTTTCCGAGATGGGATTTGACGGATCTCGATTAAAGAAAAGTTTGGAATAGATTTTTTGCTCCCAAGGAGAAATATGAGAAAGTTCGTCATAGTGTTTGAATACATCAAGGAGGATGTAACCAACGGTGGCAGGTCCGATGCCGTAAAGGTTGATTAAAGATTCTCGTTGTTCTTCCTTGCCTTTGGTTCTAAGTTCCAATTCATCAATCTCATTTTTGGCAAATGGTTCGGAAAGTCTTTTTAAAGATTTTGCCCGATAACCGACTTTGAGGTCTCGAAGTTCTTGCTCGGAAACTTTAGTTAAAACTTCCGGTTCCCAGAAACAGTAGAAATTTTTGTTGTCATAATTTAGTAAGGTTCCGCAATTCTCAAACAAAACTTGCATCATATTAACCGAGCGTCTAACTGTACAATTTTGTAAAACGATTCCGATGACTAGATATTCGTAGAGAGACTGCGGACTCATAATTCTCATTCCCGGCCACTTTTTGAGAACGGAACCAAGTTGTCCATCGTTTTTGAATTTTTTGATAAAATTTGAGAGGTCGGTTTGGAAATCGTAGCGGTAATTGATCTCCTCGGTTAGTCCACTGATGAAATCAGAAGCTAGTTTATTTTTGGAATAAACCTCAAGATCGATTTTCGGTCTTTTAATTGCTCCTGCATTGATAAACTTCAAACCCAAGCACTGCCCACCCCACAACATCGTCTGCCAGCGACAACCTCTGCCCCAAGCTGTGTCTTGCGAGGGAAAATGTCCCGGCTTGTGCATCGAAGGGTCAAAGGTAAATGGAGGAACGGGGTTGAGTTCAACAGTGGTTCTGTTTTTGAGATTTAAAATTTTCCCCATTTTTAATTTTTAACCACTTCAACCACCATTGGTTCTTTGGTGAAGTCAGAATAGCAAACCCGAGTCGATTTAACGGTAAAATAAACTTCCTCTGGATTTTTATCTGGGCCCAAGTAATACCCTTCCCATTCCGGATGTTGTCCGACAATGAAGTTTCGAGCGTTAATCGCGTCCTCGCCTTTTAAAACCGTGACCTTACCGTCAATTTGCACGGTCGGAAGATTGTTTGCGATCCCAACGACGATTGCCGCTCGCGGATTAACCAGCAAGTTTTTGTATTTGCGTGCCTTGTTCGATGTTTCGAGGTAAAAAACCATCTTGTCGTCAATGGCGTAAGCCATCGTTGCCGCAATTGGTTTCCCGGATTCATTAACAGTTGCCACAACACAAAGGTCATTATTTTTGAGAAATTTTAAGACATCTTCTTTAGTAATTATTCTCTATCACCACCTTTCGTTGAACTGATTTTACTGCACTTTTTATGTTGTTTGGAAGAGAATAAAACAATATATCCAGCAAGGAACAGAGACGCAAACGCTAAAATTACGATAGCAGGATTGGCATTAGTAAGCATAATAAATTATCTCTTTCTAAATAAAATATAAGTTAATATAACAAAGATTGCGCTTGCTATAACGGCCATAAAGTATGTGTCTGAAAATGTAGATGTGTTCATCTGGCCTCCCTTGCGAATAGCAACGATAAATTAAGAAATAGATAAGAAAGTCCAAACCCGGAAATGAGAAAAAGCATTTTTTCCACGGCGAATGTTTTGGAAAAAAAGGGAGCTACGATGCCTCCTGTAAACCAAGCTACCGAGATATTATTAAAAAAATCCGAAAGGACATTATATTCTCCTCTAGTTAGGATTCTCATTAAGATTATATTAAACACTTTTAGAATTTTCCGCAAGTTTTTAATTCATAAGGGTTTAACCCTGTTTAGATAATTTGAGTCCGCAGATAAATTCATATGTAGGTCCTGCGACAAATCCCCAACTAAAACCCCACATCAATTCTTCAATAGGCGCGCCGAGGAAAAAGATGCCAGAAAGGTTTTCGAGGAGCTACCACTTTTGGATAATTCCGTCAAAAATATTGCAAAATATTAAATAAAAGATAAGCATAAGGACTCCAACAAATATCCCGCTGAATAAAGCGTCCTTAAAGAGATCGTGTCGAAGTAAGAGTATGAAAATCCCGATTAATAAAAACCCCATCGTGGAAATATAGATGGAATTAAAACCCAAAACTATATTGCCAACAAACATCCAAGTTATTCCGAAAATTGCGGACATTAACATATATTTTGGACGCGCGGATACACATCTTTTTGTATATTTTTTCTAAAAGACACTTCATATATCACTGCGGCAATTCCTCCAATAGTAAAAGCAAAAAATAGATCTTCTATTCCAAAGCTTCTCCCAGTAAGAATTTTTGGTTGCCAGTAATCGCGCAAATAAAACAATTCGGATAGAGGTCCCATTGGGGCGATAACAAGGGACATAATTAACATCTCTTTTCGCAGATCTCGCCGCTATCATATGGAACTATAATACCATATAGAATTAGAAAGCCACAACTGCTATGATGTGGATATCTTAAATATGAATCAAATTTCCAAAAAACTAGGGCGAAATATCAAGCGCATACGGGTTCTCCATAAGATGTCGCAAGGCGACATCTGCCGAGCGCTTGATATGGATAGAAGTTATATGAGCGCGATTGAGAATGGCAAGAAAAATATCACTATTTCCCAATTAGATAGATTAGCGCAAGCGCTTGGCATTTCGGTTGATAAATTATTAAAATAAGAGTATTGTTTAAACAGATGAAAAACTCACAAAAAGGTTTTATCGTGCCATTACTTCTCGTGATTATTGCGGTGTTGGTAGTCGGAGGCGGTGTTTATATTTACGAAAATAAAAAGATAGAAGCACCTGTTGTCATTGATACTGAAACAGAGTCATCAAATCAAGATCAGCAAAAGACAGATACGAAAACTCCCAGCCAAACTCCAACCCCTTCTCCAATCCAACCTTCAACTAAAAACCCTACATTAAGTAATAATTGTGAAAATTTAGTTACTTACAGTGCAAAAGCATATCAAGATGGCTGGGAAAAAACATTCAAGAAAGAAAATAATCTTTCCGACTCAGAATTTAATGCTTATATTACTGTTAGTTCTGTATCATTGAGACCACTAGGACTTACTTGTGAATTAGAGATAAGATATGCAGTAAAGAAAGATTGGTTGCTAGTGAATCAAATAGACAGCATGACGCTTGGTGTTCCGCCAACTATTTCGCCTAGCAATCTTCCTCTTGAGAGCGACCCAACACAATCTGGACGAATAGGAGTATCAACAGTAAATCTTCACGACTCGTTGTCTTTCAAGAGCCAAACCCAAGCCCTTAACTATTATGTAAGTGCGTATAATCTGAAAGGTACTGGTGCCAAAATTCAGCAACAAGGTTTCCAAAATTTCTGGAATAAAGAAAGTGCAGAAAAATCCGGTTATCCTTTCGCTGGCGAAGGTGGCGAAGCATTTATATCGGTGTCAGGTACTATCAACCAAAGTCAAAACAAATGCTATCGTGGCGAGTTGTCTCTTGTAACCAAGGAAACAACATACCATGATATGCCATGTTGGATTAACTAAGGAAAAACTTTAAGTTTTTCCTGATTCAAGGGAGCAATCCCCGCCGTTTTATAATGTCTCCTAAAAACGGCGGGGATTTGTGCGCGCACAGGGCGGGCGGGGCAAGCACATATAGATTTGTTTGTGCCTAGCACAATCCATATTTTGAGTTACCACTACCAGTCATCGAAGCCACAGAGTTTAGAGCCACCACAGAACGCCGAGAGGAAGCGCCTCGTATCGCCGTGAGGACGGAGAAATGAACAACTCCAAAGAACCATAAATGATATAATACAAATGTTCATTTTGTAGTCTGAAACGGCGAAGCAAAACCAAAAATTTCCTTTTCTTATTGGTGCCGAAGGTGGGACTTGAACCCACATCCCGATTTTTAGTTGGGACACGGTTCTGAACCGTGCGCGTCTGCCAATTCCGCCACTTCGGCAAGAGATGAGCTGTTTGCGAATCCTTGCCCGAGAGGTCTTTGTAGCTTTAGCGAAAGAGACCACTTCGGCATTTCTTAATTTCTACCATTTTTTAAGGTAAAATAGAAGATATGCGTATTTGGAAATGGCGGGGGAAAAAACATAAAAATAGAGCACTTGTCCTTTTTGGGCTACTACTATCCTTTCTGATTTTATTATTTTCGGGAATAGTTGCTATGAAAAACCGTTCTTTTCGTCCTTTGGAAGAAAGATATCATCCTGTTGAAGAGTTAGTATCCCAAATAAACTATTCAAAAATAAAATTTGAGGGGTCAAAAACTTGCGTTTCCACAAGCTACAATACCAATTTGGGGAATGTTCAAGATATTATTGGTTACCAAAACAATAAATTCGGACTTTATATTTACGCGGAAGAAGATTATGTGGAACTTGCCGGCGACCTTGTAAATTCTAACGGCGGAGATTGGGGATATGTTCTTATTCCTATAAATGTTAGAGACTACGATGGCGGTAAATGGAGAGAGGTTTTTAGAAAACTTAACGAAAAACATTTAATTCCAATTTTGCAATTATGGGATTTGTCCAAAGAAGACGAAGAAGGACAACTAAAAGAATGCGCGCAACTTTTAGATTCCTTAGAGTGGCCTATTAAGAAAAGATTTGTAAGTGTTTTTAACGAGCCAAACGACTCGCGATTTTGGAGAGAGGGGGCGGACCCTAGCGAGTACGCGGAGGTGTTAGACAAAACTATAGCCATATTTAAAAATCAAAATGAAAACTTTTTTATGTTAAACGGCGCTTTTAACTCTTCCGCTAGAAATGGAGATGGGTACATTGACGAGGAAGAATTTATTATCGCAATGAACAAAGCCGTTCCCGGGATTTTTAATAAACTGGACGGGTGGGCAAGCCACCCTTACCCCCAACCTGCTTATAGAGGGAGCCCATTTTCGATTGGGCGTGACAGCATAAAGGCTTATGATTGGGAATTAAATTTACTCAATAAACTATTTGGAGTAAATAATTTGCCCGTATTTATAACCGAGACTGGTTGGGCACACCGCGAAGGTATTATTTACAATGACAATTTTTTGAGCCAAGATGTTGTGGCAAGCTATTTTGTAAAAGCCTTTAAAGAAGTTTGGGGACCGGATACCCGTGTTGTAGCGGTTACCCCATTTACTATTAGGTACAATCCCCCCTTTGACCATTTCTCGTGGATAGATTTTAACGAGAACTTTTATCCTCAATTTAGGGCGGTGCAATCTTTGCCAAAAATAAAAGGCTTGCCTCCTTACTTAATCAAAAAAGAGGTTGTGTGTGAATAGATATTTGTTATAGAATATGTCCATAATGGAACGAACATTAATTATAGACTCTTTCCAAAAACTAAATGAAAAAGTTATTATTAAAGGTTGGGTTTCTGCAATTAGGGACCACGGAAAAATAAAATTTGTGGATATTTCCGACCGAAGTGGCATCTTGCAAACAGTTTTATCCTCCGAAAAAGAAGTTTCTATGGGCGATGTTTTAAAAGTTTTGGGAACCATTAAAAAAAGACCCGAAAAAATGGTTAATACCAAAATCGTTACAGGTACGGTGGAACTTGAAATAGAAAAATTGGAAGTGTTGGAGAAAGCGGGGGAATTTCCTTTTGATATGGGGGATGCTGATTTAAAAGTGTCTTTAGAAATTTTGTTGGATTATCGTCCGCTTACTTTAAAACACCCCAAAACAAAAGCGATTTTTAAAGTTCAGGAAACAATCGTCCATTCTTTTAGAGAAACTCTTAAATCTCTTGGGTTTACGGAAATTTTTGTTCCCACGCTTGTTCCTTGCGCCACCGAGGGGGGCGCCGAAGTTTTTAAGGTGGATTATTACGATGGAAAAGCGTACCTTGCGCAAAGTCCTCAACTTTACAAGCAAATTATGGTGGGGGTTTTTGAAAGAGTGTTTACCATAGCTCACGCTTATAGGGCGGAGCCTAGCGTTACTACGCGACATATGAGTGAATATGTGTCTTTAGATTGCGAAATGGGGTTCATAGAAAGTTTTTCGGATATTTTGGATGTGGTGGAAATTGTGGTTAAAGGAATTTTTAAAAGTTTAAACAACACTTGTCTAAAAGAGCTTGCGCTTTACAATGCCAAAACTCCCCTTGTCTCGGAGAAAATTCCAAGAATAAAAATGAGAGAAGCGCAAGAAATTATTCTTAAAAGAACCGGGCGAGATAACACAAAAGAACCTGATTTAAGTCCTGAGGACGAAAAAGAAATTTGCCAGTATTCAAAAGAAAAATATCAGTCGGAACTTATTTTCATAACTCACTACCCTACCAAGAAAAGACCGTTTTACACCTACCCAAGCGACGACGACCCTGAATATACAGACAGCTTTGACCTTTTGGGCAGAGGTCTTGAGTGGATTACCGGCGGAAGAAGAATAAACAATTACAATAAGTTATTGGATAACATTAAAAAATGGGGCAATAAAAAAGAGGATTTTGAGATTTATTTACAGGCTTTTAAGTACGGTATGCCCCCCGAAGGCGGTTTTGCGGTTGGCGCCGAACGGGTTACTATGCAGGTATTGGGACTTAAAAATATTAGAGAGGCATCGCTCTTTCCCCGAGATATGCAAAGGGTGGATATAAAAATTTCCAAGGAGAAAAAGGATGGCGCGAAATAAATCTAAAATATCCATATTTAGCCTTTTTCTAATTGTCTTATCTTTAGGAGTTTTTTTATACGCGCTTTATTTTCGCTATACCCACCCGGTTAAAAAATTTAACCCGCCTTTAACAGTACAAGAAGAGCCTAAAGAAAACCTTACCGAAACTGTAGTTTTGGGTGAAAAAACGGAAGATTCTCCCGCGCCAGTTAAAAAAGAAACCCCCCCAGTTCCTAAAGTTACCGCGTTGTCTTACATTGTTTACGATGTAATGCAAGACAAAATAGTAGCGGATAAATACCCCGACCTTATTCTTCCTCCCGCTTCCACTACTAAATTAATGACGGCGTTAGTGGCTTTGGACGAATACTCTATTGAAGATGTTTTGCCTATACCAAAAGATTGTCTAAAACTTCCGGGAACGCAGGCGTATCTGTTAGACGGAGATTTTTTATCAGTGGAGAGTTTACTTTATGCTCTTTTGCTTCCTTCAGGATCCGATGCGGCTTGTGTTTTGGCGCAGGGACATAATAACCCTTCGGATTTTTTGGCTAAAATGAACAAAAAAGCGGAGGGAATGGGTTTAACGCACACCCGTTTTGACAATGTGATAGGGCTGGACAGCGATAATGGAAACCAACTTTCTACAGCGTCCGATTTGCTGATTATTGCAAGAGAGGTATGGAAAAACCCGGAGCTGATGAAAATTGTGGGTACAAGATATTATAAAGCGCCGTCCCACGATTCCAGCAAGACCTATACGATTAGAAATACTAATGAGTTGTTGTTCTCGCTTCCGGGAACGGTGGGTATGAAAACGGGTACTACGGAAAAAGCGGGAGAGTGTTTAATCTATGCTTATGCGAACACCAGCAAGGATAAAAAAGTAATTATTATAGTTATGGGCAGTAGCGAGGGGTCCCGCTTTACTGACACAAAAAACCTTTTAGATTGGTATTTAGCGTTGTGAACTATCTATGATTAAAGTTATAGAGAATTATTCAAATATACTGAAATCGCCGGAATTGAGAAAAAAACTTCTGGTCACACTGCTTATCTTTGGTATTTTTAGGATTTTGGCGCATATTCCCGTTCCGGGGGTTAATGTTTCGGGGATAAAAGAATTTTTTGCGTCAAGCCAGCTTTTGGGTCTTTTAGATATTTTTAGCGGCGGGGGGATGCAAAATTTTTCGGTGGTTACTTTGGGGTTAAACCCCTATATTAACGCATCCATAATTTTTCAGCTTTTAACTATGGCAATACCTCAACTGGAGGAGTTGTCAAAAGAAGGAGAGAGTGGAAGGCAGAAAATTAATCAATACACCAGGCTTGTGAGCGTGCCTCTTTGCGTTTTGCAAGCTTATGGAATGTATTTCTTCCTGCATTCTCAAAAAATAGTTCCGAGTTTGGATATCTTTTCAATAGCTATTTTGGTTATTACTATGACGGCGGGTTCTGTTTTATTGATGTGGCTTGGGGAGCTGGTTGGCGAGTATGGGCTGGGTAACGGCATATCTCTCTTGATTTTTGCGGGAATAGTTTCAAGATTGCCTTCTTCTATTGGAAGAACAGCGGTATCCACAACGGGAGATGGGGCCCTTAACCTTACATTGTTTTTTGTTTTGGCGCTTGTGGTTATTGCCGGTATAGTTTTTGTAAATGAGGCAACGAGAAATATCCCTATCCAATACGCCCGTCTTGTAAAAAAAGGTTCGTCAGGATATGGGTCTTCTACCTATTTGCCTTTAAGAATAAATCAAGCGGGGGTTATACCTATTATATTTGCGGTGTCTTTGGTTTTGCTCCCCTCCGTTTTGGGAAATTATCTGCAAGGAGTTAATAATTCAACCATAAGCGGGATGGCTAAGTTTTTAACTTATAACTTTCAGCCAAACAGCATTCTTTATAATGTTTTATATTTTGCGTTGGTTGTGGGGTTTACCTATTTTTATACTGCGGTTACTTTTAATCCCGAAAAAGTTGCCGACGAGATTAAAAAGAACGGCGGGTTTGTGCCGGGAATTCGTCCTGGAAGAGCCACTTCGGAATATCTAAATGTTATTTTAACCAGAATAACTTTGCCCTCGGCGGTGTTTTTGGGATTAATTGCCATTTTGCCTGCGGTTATGCAATCGGTAACGGGAATATCCACTTTAAGCATTGGCGGAACGAGTGTTTTGATTGTGGTGCAAGTTGTTCTTGAAACTATGAAACAAGTAGAATCCCAACTTGTTATGAGGGATTATGAAGGTTTTTTGTGATAGAATACAATTATGGACGATATAACGACAACAATATTGCTTGGCGACTCGCAAGAAGTGTTGGAAACCTTGAGCGAAGACTCAATTGATTTGATTATAACCTCCCCACCGTATGCCGATAGACGAAAAAATACTTATGGGGGTATAGCGCCAAAAAAATATGTTGAATGGTTTTTGCCAATAAGTGAACAATTACTGCGGGTTTTGAAACCAACAGGAACATTTATTTTGAACATTAAAGAAAAGGCGGAAAACGGGGAGCGCACTACTTATGTTCTTGAACTTATTTTGGCTTTACGAAAACAGGGTTGGTTGTGGACAGAGGAATTTATTTGGCATAAAAAAAATTGCTATCCGGGTAAGTGGCCAAATCGTTTTCGCGACGCGTGGGAACGAATGCTCCAGTTTAATAAGACCCGAGATTTCAATATGTATCAAGAAGCGGTTATGGTGCCAATTGGTGATTGGGCGAATGGGCGGCTGAAAAATTTAAGCGAAATTGATAAAATACGGGACGATTCTAAAAGTGGTAGTGGGTTTGGCAAGAACATATCCAACTGGTTAAAGCGAAGCATGGTATATCCGACCAATGTTTTACAATTTGCTACTGTTTGCAATAACAAAAAGCACAGCGCTGCTTTTCCAGAAGAATTGCCGGAATGGTTCATTAAACTTTTTACTCAAGAAAACGATTGGATTTTAGATCCATTTTTGGGATCTGGTACAACATCGGAGGTAGCGCAAAGGATGAGACGCAACTCAATAGGCATTGAAATAATACCTGAGTATGTAGAGATGTTCAAAGAAAAAATAACTCAAAAAGAACCATCTTTAATTAGTCATAATAAAATTATCGTATGAAAGAATTAGATTTGCAACAAATTTATGAATATGTAGAAAAACACATCTCAATCTTTCATCAGAGGAGATTGGATTATGTGCAAAATAGGGTCGACCTGCTCAAAATTTTGAAGCAGAAAAATCCTTATCTTTTCAAAGCCAAAAATATCCTTACCGCACAAGATTTGATTAAGGGGTTTTTGGACGCTTTTTTACAATCACAAGAGGAAACTTTATTTGGGGATTTTATTGAAGGGTTGGCGATTTTTGTTTGTGATAAAGTATTTGGCGCAAAAAAATCAGAATTGACGGGTGTTGATTTGGAATTTGAGAAAAATGGAACTATATATATTGTTGAAATTAAAGCTGGTTGGAATTGGGGTAATTCAAGTCAAATCAGACAACTACGGATCAATTTCGAAACCGCGAAAAAAGCAATACGGGTCAAAACTAGTAAAGAAATAGTTGCAATTAATGGATGTTGCTTTGGCAGAGACAACAAACCAGATAAAGGTGATTATTTAAAACTGTGCGGGCAACGCTTCTGGGAATTTATTTCTGGGAGCAAGGAATTATACATAAACATTATTGAGCCTATTGGGTATGAAGCAAAAGAAAAAAATGAAGAATTTATGGAAAATTACGCTTGTATTATAAATAAACTTACGCTTGAATTTTCACAGCAATTTTGTGATGATGGGAAAATTAATTGGGCAAAATTGGTAGAGTATAATTCGGGTTTTGAGAAAATAAAAGTATGAATAATGAGCAAAACAAGGAGATAATTTATTCCATAACAGTTGAGGATTTACAAGATGAAGCTATTTGCCGAATCGGCAGAAAATTAACAGACGATGAATTATACACCGCAAAGAAATGTATTGAGTGGGGGTTGTCATCTGTTATTGATATAACTATGAAAGCCGCGATTGAGGAAGCGGTTGCACAAGACCGCAAAGCCGAACATTGATATTCTTACAAAATCAAAATTCTCACAATGACGAACGAGAAAGTTACTTTGTGATGAAATGGATGGAACAGATTAGTAAAAAGGGGGTGTTTTTTATGTTTAATCCGGGAAAAATTAAAGATTTATACAACTTAAAAAAACAAGCCGACGAGATGAAGCGCGAGATGGAAAAGATTGTGGTAGAAGTGGAAGAAAAGGGTGTAAAAATAGTAATGCAAGGCGACCAGAAAGTTGTTAGTGTTATGGTGGATGGGGAAGATAGCCCCAAATTAAAAGACGTTTTTAACAAAGCTGTAAAAGAGAGTCAGAAAAAGACCGCCAAAAAAATGCAAGGCAGGCTTTCGGATTTGGGTTTGGGGTTTTAAGAATATGAAGATTATTATTATGGGCCCGCAGGGTTGTGGGAAATCTACTCAAGCGGAAAAAATTTCCGAAAAACTTAATATTCCGCATATTTCAACTGGTGACATTTTTAGAAAGCTGGAAAAAAGCAAAAGCCCTTTAGGAATTAGGGTTTTTAAGGAGATGTTGTCTGGAAAACTAGTTTCCGATGATGACACTATGCTTGTTATAAAAAGGGAATTGTCCCAACAAAAATACAAAAACGGTTTTATCATAGACGGGTTTCCGAGAAATGTGTATCAAGCAAAACATTCTCCATTTAAGCCGGATATAATTTTGTATTTAAAAGTTTCCAAAGAAGTGTCCTTTGCGCGTTTAATTGAAAGGAAAAGGGAAGACGATACCCCCAAGGTTATAAAAACGAGATTGTCGGAATATTACAAAAACACCACCCCTGTTCTTGACTACTACGAAAAAACGGGAGTTCTAAGAACTTTTAACGGTGAACAGGAAATTGAGGGTTTATATCGGGAGTTAATCAAAGAGCTGGCGAGATGATAATAATAAAAACTCCTTTAGAAATAGATAAAATGCGAAAAAGCGGATTTTTGGCGGCTACCGTTATGAAAAGGACTTTGGGATTTATTCATCCGCACCTTACCACAATGCAGGTGGACAAATTTATAAAGTCCCAAATAAAATCTTTTCACGCTTTGCCTTCCTTTATAGGGCAAGATGGCTATGAGTTTTCTTCTTGTATAAGCGTAAATGAAGAGGTAGTTCATGGTTTGCCTTCGGAAAGAAAAATTAAAAAAGGTGATTTAGTGTCTATAGATTTGGGGGTTTTGTATGATGGCTATCATTCGGATATGTGTGGAACTTTGGAAGTAGGCGTTGGTAAGCTTTTATTGCCGTGTAAAGGGTCAAAGGAGAGTTGGGAGTTGGAAAGGTGTCAAAACAAATTTTTAGAAGTGGGAATTAAAGCGTTAGACAGAGCAATTGAACAATGCAAACCGGGAAATTTTGTGGGAGATATCTCCTACGCTATGCAAAGAACAATTGAGGAAAACGGTTATTTTGTGGTCAGAGATTTGGTGGGGCATGGTATAGGAAAAAACTTGCATGAAGACCCGCAGGTGCCTTGTTTTGGAGAAGCAGGAAGGGGACCCAAGCTTATTGAGGGTATGGTTTTAGCCATTGAGGTAATGTACACTAAGGAAAATATTCCGCTTAAAGTGCTTTCGGATGGATGGACTTTTGCAACAAAGAACAAAAGTCTATCGGCTATGTTTGAGCACACGGGGGCTGTAACTAAAAATGGTTGTGAGGTGTTGACGAAACCCTGATTTATGTTAAAATACCCAGAGTTATACAAAACTATATGCAAAAACAGGGATTAATTGTTAAGGAAGGCATAGTGTTGGAGTCTTTGCCCAATGCTATGTTTAAGGCGCGTATGGAAGACGAGAGCGAAATTTTGGCTCAAATTTCAGGTAAAATGCGCAAATACCATATTAAGGTTCTTCCGGGCGATAAAATTAAAGTTGAAATGAGTATTTACGATACCAAAAGAGGACGGATCGTTTTTAGATATACTTAACAAAACAAAATGAAAGTAAGGGCTTCGGTAAAAACAATGTGCAGAAATTGTAAAATCGTTCGCCGGAAAGGCGTTGTTTTTGTTATTTGTTCTGCTAATCAAAAGCATAAGCAGAGACAAGGTTAATTAATATGCCAAGAATAGTGGGGATTGACATACCAAATGAAAAAACAATAGGCACGGCCTTAACTTATATTTATGGAATTGGCGATAAAGTTTCTTTAAAAATACTTTCTTTGGCAAAAATTGACCCTGCTACGCGCGCCAAGAATTTAACGGAGGAAGATACAGCTAAAATTAGGCAAGCAATAGAGGATTTGCAAGTTTCTATAGAAGGGGAACTAAAAAGAACGACAAGCCAGAATATTAAAAGGTTAATGGATATCCGTTGTTTTAGAGGTATTCGGCATCAAAGAAAGCTTCCGGTAAGAGGTCAAAACACCAGAACTAACGCAAGAACAAAAAGGGGAAAACGAGCAACTGTAGGCGGAATGAAGAAGATACTGCAAAAAACTTAATTTTATATGGAGAAAAAAAAAGTTAAAACAAGTAAAAAGAAAATAGCCAAAGTGATAACCGGGTCAGGAAGAGCTTATATTTTAGCCACTTTTAATAATACGGTTATTACCATTACCGATACAAAAGGAAATGTTATTTGTTGGGGGAGTTGCGGACATTCCGGATTTAAGGGAGCTCGTAAATCCACGCCTTATGCCGCTACCGTAGCGTGCGACAATGTTGGTAAAAAGGCTATTGAAAAAGGGGTTAGGGAAGTCGCTGTTTATATCAAAGGTCCTGGTATGGGGAGGATACCTTCTGTTAAGGCGTTAAAGGCGGCGGGTTTAAATATTACTTCTATTACGGATAAAACATCCACGCCCCATAATGGTTGCCGGCCCAGAAAGAGGAGGAGGATGTAATTATGACAAAAACTAGTCTTGGTCCGAAATGCAAATTGTGCAGGAGAGAAAGCGTGAAACTTTTTTTAAAGGGCAGTAGGTGCGTAAGCGATAAATGCGCTATGGTAAGACATACGGCGGTTCCCGGTCAACATGGAACGAGAAGAAGGAGAACATCCAACTACGGGGCGCATCTTAGAGAGAAACAAAAAGTTAAAAGGATTTATGGGGTTAGTGAGAGGCAGTTTAAAAATTATTACACCGCCGCCGCCAGAAAACAAGGGGTAACCGGTTCCTACTTATTACAGCTCCTTGAAAGGCGACTGGATAATGTGATATATAGACTTGGGCTTGCGGTAAGCAGAAGGCAGGCGCGGGTGTTGGTAAATCAAGGAAAATTTTTGCAAAATGGTAAACCTGTTAAAACCCCTTCCATTTTGGTTTTGGCAGGGGATACTATTAATATAAAAGAGGAGAAGGGTGTATTTGTTCAAGAAGACAGGGAGACTCCGCTTTGGCTTAAGTGGAACAAAAAATCAAAAGAGGGAACGGTGGTTGGACTGCCCGGTAGAGAGGACATTGACGCGGATATAGATGAACAATTGATAGTTGAGTTTTATTCAAGGTAATCCATCCCGATACTTTAAATATATTAAATTTAGAGTTTTTGGTGGATTATTTTTAGTATGTTTTTAACTTCGCAAGATTTGAAGATAAGAAAGGAAAAGGTAAGCAAAGCCTGCGCAAGAATAGTTATTGAACCCCTTTCTGCGGGGTATGCCAATACTTTAGGGAATTCCCTAAGAAGAATCCTCTTATCGTCCATAAAAGGAGCGGCGCCCACACAGGTAGAAATTGATGGTGTTTCGCATCAATTTACTTCTATAAAAGGAGTAAAGGAAGATGTTGTGGAGTTGACTTTAAATTTGAAAAGGTTGAGAGTTAAACTTTATTCGGACAAACCGGTTGTTTTAACTTTAGACCAAAAAGGACCCAAAAAAGTTAAGGCGTCTGATTTTGAATGTCCTTCGGATGCCGAAATAGTTAGCAAAGATTTGCATATAGCCACTTTGGCGGATGCTAAATCTTGTCTTAAATTATCTCTAGTTGTGGAACCGGGTTTTGGGTATGTGCCGGCGGAAGAAAGGCAAATATCAAAAATAGGAGTTATTGTTTTGGATAGCGTTTTTAGTCCCGTTAAATCGGTTAATTTTACGGTGGGGTCCACTCGTGTGGGGCATAAAAGCGGGTTGGATAAGCTTACTTTAGAAATTACCACTGACGAAACGGTGGACCCGTTTGTCGCTTTTAAGGACGCCGCCACCATATTGTCGGATTTTTTTAGCAGGCTTTCCACTGGCAAAGAAAGTGTTAAGGAGGAGCCTAAAGTTGAGGAGTCTTCTGCGCAAAACAGTCCCAACTACGAACCAAGTGATGTAATGATAGAAGAACTTCATTTGCCCACAAGAACCATAAACGCTCTTAGAAAGTCGGGTATTAAGACATTGGAAGATTTAACCAAATTGTCCAAGGACAACCTCTCCCAGATTAGGAATTTGGGTGAAAAATCTATAATTGAGATAGGAAAACTCTTGGAGAAAGAAGGGCTTTAAGAAAAATGAGGCATAGAGTTAAAAGAACGCATTTGAATAGGGATTATGATCATAGACGAGCTTTGCTTAAAAACCTTGTTAGGTCTTTTGTGATTAATGGTTTTATTAAAACCACAAAACCCAAAGCGGTATTTTTAAGACCAAAAGTGGAACGGTTAGTGAGATGGGCAAAAAAGGGGGATGTTAACGCAAGGAGAAAACTTTTGGCGGATATACCCGATGGCAAGATAGTATCCAAATTTATTGAAGACGCCAAAGTTTTTAAAGACAAGCAAGGTGGGTACACAAAAATGGTTAATTTAGGCACTCGCCTTGGGGACAGGGCTAGTATGGTTAAGTTGGAATGGTCAAAAATGCCAAAAAAAGAGGTATCTGTTAAAAAAGAGGAAGAAGTGGAGGGTAAAAAAATTAAAAAGGAAGTTAAAGACAAATGAAAGGACAAACAAAAGCGGTAAAAAAGAAGGATATAAAAGTGAAATGGCATTTAATTAATGCCGAGGGGTTTGTTATGGGAAGACTAGCTTCCGACATAGCTCAAATTTTGGCAGGAAAAAATAAAACCGATTTTTCGTTTAATCAAAATTGCGGAGATAAAGTGGTGGTTATTAATGTTTCCAAGATTGTTCTTTCGGGGGGCAAAGAAAAGAAGAAAAAGTATTATCGTCACACGGGTTTTATGGGGGGTTTAAAAGAGGAATCTTACGAAAAATTAGTTTTGAGAAAGCCTACCGAAGCTTTGTTTCGGGCTGTGAGAGGAATGCTTCCTGTTAACAGGTTAAGGAGGGAACGGCTTAACAATCTGTATTTATATGTTGATGAAAAGCATCCTCATACCAATATTAGTAAGTAATTATGCCTAAAAAAATAGAAAAAAAATTTTATAGCGGAACAGGAAAAAGAAAAAGAGCGGTTGCGGCGGTGTGGCTTTACGACAAAAAAGGAGATATAACAATAAACGGAAAACCTGTGGAAGAATGTTTTAAAACAGAAAAGGAAAAGTTGGTTTGGGTAAAACCCTTTCATACTGTTGGAGTTGCCCACCCTACCGCTAAATTCAGCGCCACGGTAAAACTTTTTGGAGGCGGAAAAACCTCGCAAGTAGAGGCTTTGGCTTTGGGTATTTCTAAAGCTTTAATTTCCTACAATGAAGAATTTAGGGCAAAGCTTAGAAACGCAGGTCTCTTAACAAGGGATTCCCGTGCGGTTGAGAGCAAAAAGTATTACAAACGCAAGGCGCGCAAAAAACAACAGTATTCAAAGAGGTAAAATTTTAATTGTTTCATTGTTATATTGTTGTATTGTTAAAATTTTTATGAGAGTTTTTATATCTTTTCTAGGGTGTGGGGAGGTTTTTGTTGGGAGAGCTTTCAGGGAGGTTTTGGACTTTATTTAGTTTTCGTTCTATTGTCCTTGACTTTGAGCTGGCGGATTCTATGGTATGGGAGGCTTCTTCCAATTTTTTATGCGTTTTGTCCAAAAGGTCGGCAAAAATCCCAAACTCGGTTTTAATTGAACCTAAAAGTTCCCAAACAATACTTGTCCTTTTTTCAATTGCCAAAGTTCTAAACCCCATTTGCAAACTGTTCAACATTGCTGATATGGTGGTTGGTCCCGCAACAGACACGCGGTACACTCTTTGAATTTTGTCGGCGAGCCCTGCGATACTTAATACTTCGGCAAAAAGTCCTTCGGTTGGAAGATACAAAATACCATAATCCGTAGTATGCGGGGGGTCTATGTATTTTTCTTTAATGGTTTTGGCTTCTTCTTTTATTCTATTTTCTAAGGCTTTGGTTAGTTGTTCTATAAGGAAAATATCCGCTTTATCTTTTGCCACTTGGATTTTTTGGTAATCTTCCAGCGGAAATTTAGCGTCTATTGGGAGATATACGAAGGAATTTTCTTCACCTCTTCCCGGCATTTTTATGGCGAATTCCACTCTTTCGTTACTACCTTTTTTAGTGGCGACATTCTTTTCGTATTGGTCGGAGGTTAATATCTGGGACAACAAATTTTCTAATTGCACTTCGCCCCAAACTCCTCTGGTTTTTATATTGGACAAAACCTTTTTTAAATCGCCCACGCCTGATGCCAAAGTTTGCATTTCCCCAAGACCTTTATAGACTTGTTCCAGTTGGTTACTTACAAGTTTAAATTTTTCGCCAAGCCGTTTCTCCAGAGTTTCGTGCAGTTTCTCGTCCACGGTGGCGCGCATTTTTTCAAGCTTTTCGCTGTTGTCTTTTTGTATAGTCTCAAGTCTTTTTTCTATAATATCCCCCAAGCCTTTGAATAGGTTTGAGATTTCTTCCCTGATTCTCTTTTCATTGTCCGAAGATTCTGTTCTGTTTAGTTTTATTTCATCCCTAACGGTTTTTTCGGTTCTTTCCTGAAGTTTTTCTAAATTGGATAAACTTTGCTCAACGCTATACCCGTCCTTTTTTTTAGTTGTTAGATAAAACAGAAGCGCTAGATTAATAAGGCTTATGATTGTTAATAGGATTGTTTCTACCGGCATAGATTTATTATAGCAAGATAACTCTATTTTCAACAGAGGTTTTTCCTAATAAGGTAATACTTGAATGCAGGTATTGACAGTTGGTAACTTGTTACTTATAATAGGGGAGTTATGAAAGAGTACATTACTACAGTAACTCAAAAAGGGCAGGTTACCATTCCTAAAATTTTAAGGGACGCTGTTGGAATTGAAACATATAAAAAAGTTTCTGTTAAGTCCAAAGGTAAATATATTTTTATTTACCCTAATAAAGATATATTGGATATTGCGGGAAAAATTAAAACGCAAAATAAAAAACCCGCGTTATTGGCAAGGGAATATTTAGAGAAAGGATATGAAAGAAATTAATACATACTTTATTGACACCAATGTTTTTTTAAGAACCCTTATAAAGGAAGATAAGAACACTTTTAATGATTGTTTAGCCTTTTTTGAGAAAGTTAAAAACAACAAATGCAAAGCGGTGACGGCAAGTATTGTTATTGCGGAGGTTGTATGGACGCTTTTATCTTTTTACAAAGTTTCCAAATCCGAAGTGATTATGGCGGTTAATTCAATTAAAAATATGCGGGGGTTATCCATCATAGACGGTTATGATATAAAAACCGCTTTACAACTATTTGAGGATAACAATGTAAAATTTATTGATTGTATGATAGCGTCCACAAAAAGTGTTTCTAAAGACAAAATAACAATAGTTTCGTTTGACAAGGATTTTGATAAATTAGGAATTGCCAGAAAAGAACCGAAACAGATAGCTTCTGTTTTATCTCTATAATCAAAAACACACCATTCCAAAAACAACCCGTCTACATGGGCAATATTTTTAAGCAGATTTTCTGTCATAGTTAAAATTATTGGAATTTAATTGCAAACTACATAATGTAAATATTCGATTGTTTTGTTTGCTGTGTAGTCTCTATTTTCTGACTTATCGGCTTTAAACCTGTTATATTCTTTCGTAAAATTTCCATATTTGCCCCGCAGGCTCATTATTTCCTTAATATCGTCCAAAGTCATCAAACCCTCGTTGTTATAGCTCAAAAAAATGTATTTTGCTTTTACCTTTAAAATCAAATCTTCAAATGTTTTTTTAACTTGGGGTACCGAACAGTAAAGCGATTTTTGATTTTGGTAGCTACGCAATCCTGTTTTTCCGTGAATTTCGGGATTGTCATATCTTGCAATAGTTTCGAGCAGGTGATAATTTGTAGCATATTGTCTATGATTATAGGGAGGGTCCAAATACACAATGTCCCCGTTAACTTTTTCAGCCACAATATTTACATCCTCATTAAAAACCTTGTGTTTTCTGTCATTGATTATTAGTTCAGCTGGTTTCAAAACCAAAGTATTTTGAGCAGTCCTCTTTAGTTTTTTTAGGAAGGCCCCGTAAACAGAAGCTGTGTTTGCGTGTTTATCCACTGACTCCACCAAACTTGCAATCAAAAAATAGTATTCGTTTTCGGAAATCCGCTTTTCTTTTTTCCAGTTTTCAATTTTTTGGCGGATGTCATCACACAACATTCCGTTTTTATCAGAGAAATATTGCCGTTGCTCTTTTTCATCTTTTGTCCCTCCAAGGCAGTAATTTTTGTAAATAAATCCTTTCTTGCCTTTTAAGAGTGAAAGATAATCACAAACAAATCTTTTCCGATTCTTTATTTCAATATTTTTTAATTCGGGAATTTTCTTTCCGAGTTTTGAAAAAAACAACTCTTTGTGATTGCCGATGTAGTGTCTATTTAAAACATAACTGTAATATTGAATGTCATTTGCGATTATTTTATAACCCCTTTTCTTGAAATAACTTCCAACGATTCCTGTTCCCGCAAACAGGTCACAAAAAGTAGCACAGTTTTTATCTACTACTTTGTTTATTGAATCTTCCAAAAATTCTAACAATGATAATTTACTGCCGATATAATTCATAATTTTAATTATGCAATAAGATTACAAAGCAAGGTGCTTTGTAATTTTTCTCGCCTTGAATTTTATGCTTATAAGCAAAATTGATTTCAAGTGGATTATCTAAATCGGTTTTATTTATAATCTTTCTTATTTTCTCAATTGAAACATCCTCGTCAATATAAACAACTAGTAATCTTGGGTCGGCTCCAAATCTACCCTCGTCTTGATGTTTGTAAAGATATTCCGCAACAAGCTCCGGTTTGTTAATTGCTGTTTCGCGCCATTTATCTTTGAAATGTCTTTTGAACTCGTCGGTTGGACTTTTTGCAACCTTTTGATCAAAAGAAATTCCATTGATGAAAAAATCCACACCTCGCCTATGATTCAATGTCGGCAAAATATTGCTATTTTTTTCGAAAATCAATGTTTCTATAAAATCATTTCTAACAGTGTTGATTTCCTTTATTCGTCTATATTTTACAGCGGCGACTCTTACTTTTTCATCTTTAACAAATCCATTTTCTTTCTCAGAATTCACTCTTTGCACAAAGTCATCAAAAGCTCCTTGCGAAAAAGGCCACGCAATATAGCCCAATTTCAATGATCTCCATTCCTTAATAAGCACATCCATTGCGCTGTCGGCCTCTTTCCCGCTTTTATATTTTTCAGTCTCTTTAAAAATACTCCTGATTACTTTTTTGCTTGCCTCATAATTCCAGCTATCAACAACGGCTTTCCAAAGTTCCTTTGTATCTAAATCCAAAACCTTTTTACCAGCATTCTGTCCTCGACTAATAGTTCTAAATTTTAGAGAGGGTACCTGTTTTATATAATTTAAGCGCAATAAATATTCCGTTGCCTTTTCTTGGCTACCAATAATTTTGTGCGCCAAATCCTCTGATAATTTTGATTTAATGTATTCCATAATTATTTTTTGAAAATTAAAATATACTCGTGCTTAAAAATATAATAATCGCTGGATAATGCTCTATATCTCCATATTGCCTCTTTATTTTGTTTAGCTCTATTACCGCTCATATTTTTAATTATAATACTTTTTAGCGTAAGCCCCAACTTTTTAGCTTCATCTAAGCAATAAAATCCTAATGGGACCCATTTACTTTGTGTATATTTATCACCAATAACGATTGCCAAATACCTGTCGTCATCTAAAATTTCAATGGTGTTTTTCAAAACCAGTGAAAACTTTTCTAAGAACTCTTTAAGTGATTTGGCATTTGATAGATCATCTTTCAAGTTGCTAAATTTAATAATATCAGCATAGGGGGGGTGCAAAATTGCTAATTGCACCTTTGTCCTTTGCTTTTTATTTAATACTTGGGCTATGCCAAAAAAAGTATTTTTGTCAGCACTATCTCCAGAAATAAGTTCTGCAAAGTAACTTTTGTTATCTACCTTGTTTTTAATGTGATTTATAAGTTCCGGTTGGATATCAACACCAACAAAATTTCTGCCCAAACTTTCGGCCTCATACGCGGTCGTTCCACTTCCGACAAATGGATCAAAAACAACATCGTTTTTCTTTGTGTACCGTAAAATTAATTGACGAGGAATTTGCGGGACAAAATTGCCATGATAAAAGCCGTCGTGTTTTCCTGATTTATCTCGTTCCGGTATAATCCATAAACTATCCGTCCAAATTTCGGTATTTTTCCAATCCGCTAAATTTATATCATTGAAGTTTGGCATGATTTTTTTATTAAATCCTCAACAATTCCATTTAATTTCAAACTCGCCTTTTCCATGTGCGGGGAAATTTTAACGCCTTAATCTTTGTAAATTATACCATTTATTTGTGGGGGGAGTTGAAGTTTCATACATAGTGGGCTGACCCCAAAATATTAAAATGCATAAAGGAATATCCTCCTTTGCCCTTCGATTCTGGCTCGCCTTCGCCGCCGCAATTTTTCGTGCCAACAAAGTTGGCGCGCCGCCTAAATCTTACTGAATTCTATCAAACTTTTTCGGTATATTTCAAATATCTTTGGAATTGTATCTATGTTTATCCATTCGTTTGGTGCGTGAACATTATTACTATCCACGCCGAAAGCGTTAATGATCGGGATATTAAGTTTACTGATAACATTTCCTATGCTTCCTTGACCGCTCGCGACAAGCGAAATTTCTTGGTCTAAAACTTCGCTTGCAGTATTTTTCAAAATTTGTACGAAAGAATTTTTGGAATCGGTTAGATATGCCTGTTCATGCTGTAAAATTTCTAAATTATGCTGGACTTTTAACTCATCCAGCTTTGCTTTTATTATGTCCAAAACTTCGTCTTTTGTTTGCGACGGAAGTAAACGAATATCTATATTTGCTTCGCACTTATCCGGCACAATATTGATTGCCACCCCGCCGTTGATTTGAGAAATATTGAGCGATGAGCCAAATTCAAAAAACGGTTCCGTTTTTTGGTCAAGATTTAGAGAAGTTATTACATTGATAACTTTACCCATTGCATGAATTGCGTTTATTCCTTTATTCGTTCTGCTTCCTGTGTGTGCCGATTTGCCAAGAATAGTAATTTTGATTCGTAGCCAACCACGAGCACCGATTGAGATTTCATTTATTCCTTGATAGCCGAGAATACAAGTATCGGCTTTCGGTGCATGTTTAATAACTTCTTTAACTCCAGTAAAATTTCCTGTTTGTTCATCTGCGTCAAAGCCAAGAAAAAACGAGGCATTAAAATTTTTATCTTCGGACAGTTCTTTTACGAGATGACAAAATAAAGCGATTGCAATTTTTGAATCTGCCGTGCCTCGGCCATACATTTTGTTGTCGATGATTTTTGCCTCAAAAGGCGGATGTTCCCATTTTTCGACATCGCCAGCCGGAACAGTATCCAAACAACTTTCAAGCCAAATTGTTTTAGATGGGTTTTCTTTTTTAATATGACAGATAACAGACGGGTGCTCTTTTGGTCCAATAATTTCGGGCTTAAAACCAAAACTTTTCAGCTTGTCAAAAACCAAATTAGCAATGCCGCTTTCCGAATCAATAAAATTCTGCGACGGCATCGCAACCAATTTTTGCGTAAATTCAATAATTTGTTTAGTAATATTATCCATATTTTTAATCTTTAACGACAAAAATTACATCGGAAAGAGCGGTGTATCTTTTTCCGTCTATCCAGTCAAATTCTATTTTTAACTTCTCGGCTTCCTTGCCGTTGAATCTATCAAGATATCCGCTGATAGTATTTTTTAATATATCCAGATTTCTTTTCATTTTCCAGCTTTCCTCAAGATTATTCTTATCAATAAGCACCAAGAACAAGCGATTTGCCGCGTCAAAACGTCGTTCTCCCTGCTTCTCATAAAGCCACTTTATGAGTTTCTGCGGTTCTTTGATAACTCTTTGAATCATTGACCACCTCGTTTTCCTAAATTCCGCAATGAAGTTTTTCACTTCTGGTTTTTGACTCTCTTCAACTCGTGCCAGTAATTCCGCAAACAGGGCTTTGTTTTTCTGTTCTCGGTTATATTTAATGCCGAGCGTTTTTACAAAGCGTTTCAAAACCTGTAATTCGGTGGGTAAGCCGTCCGCTTTCCTACTTGCCGTCATAAACCCGTCGGGGAAATAGGTAACCTTCAAATCAAATGGAATATCGCCAATGAAAAAATCAACTTTTTTGATCAGCCCTACTGTTGGAGTAACTTTTTTATGATCCTTGAAAATGTCTTCAATCAAAATTGAAGTCCAGTGGTTGTACCAAGACGATTGGACATAACCGCGCATGCTGTCGTGTATTTCATTCTCGATCTTTTCATTGAGCATATCAAAGCTACGAATTTTCTTGATATAGTTGTCAACTATAGTTCTTTCGAGGTTGTTTTGATACAAGCCGCCCCAATCAAAAACTTTCATTTTGTAAAGCTCGGAAACAAGAGCGGTTTCATTCGCCTTTCTCCCCGATCTTTCGGCGAGGTGCTTTTGAGCTATAAATTTATCGAGTAGCTCCTCTGATGGTTTTGCTTCGTAAACATGCTCAAAAAGTGCTGTGCCTCTAACATTTGAACAGTCAATTTTCGCGAGCATGCGAAATTCAACCAAAAGATCTTTCCTTGAAATTGAGCGAAGTTTGAGCCAATAAATACTGCCCTCTTCTTTTAGAAGAACATCAAATTTATTATCCTGATAAAGTTGTTTGAAATGTTTAAATTTATTCATAGCAATAAAATAAATATTCTTTTGTTCCTTTTTTTGAGCCCTTACCACCATAATGATTTTGATATTCGTGCTCAAAAACTTTTACCTTTTTGTGCTGACTAATCAAATCAACAATAGTCTCTTTTCCGGGATAGCTTTCGCTGTTGTAAGAAATAAGCCAAAAAGGAATATGTGCGCTTACGGAAAAAAGTTTTTTGAAAGAATCGATAGTTTCTTCTTTGCGTACAAAACCGCTTTCTTTTTTAGGAAAATACTGTTTTGTTCCATTGATAAATTCCTTGTCTTTCCAATATTCCACAAAGGTTTCTAGAAAATGATAAAAGGCCTGATAATCTGGGTGGCAACCGTAATAAGGCGGGTCAAAATAAACCAAATCGATATTTTTCAGTTTTGGGATTAGTTGGATTGTATCTTCGCAGTAAACTTCGTTGTCTTTTTCGTTATCAAAAACTGCATTATTATATTCCGGAACCAATTCGAGAAATAAATCTTTAAGAGGGCGGGCTATAGTAGGATTCCTTTTCACTCGTAGCGGGTCTTTGCTGTAACGCAAAGCACTTAAATGAGCAAAGTGTCCGAGTAAAATTTTTCTGGTTAAAGACCTGCTCATTGTCGCGAGAGCAAGTGATTTTTTATACTCGTTATCAAGCAAATTGATATTTGATCTGAAATTATCAAGAAAACGAGCTTGATCTCGTTCAAAGAAAACATCAGTAAAAGTATCTTCGATAAGAGAGTCTGACTTTTTATTTTGTGAAAAGAGCAAGTCAATATCGTTGTCGTTAAGAGTAATGTCCTTATTTTCAATGAGTGCCTTGCCAATATGAAAATTGAATTTTAAGAAATCATTTACAATAACTTTTTTACCTTTGTTCTTAAAATAGTAACCAACAACCGAAGTGCCGCTGAATGCATCCAAAAAACTCTCTATTTCTTTTGGGGCATTTTCAAAAATCCATCTTACTAAACGCTCTTTACTGCCAAGATATTGTGTCTTCGGCAATTTGTGCGATTTAATCGTTTCCCCGAATAATGTTGTTTGTGCTTGTTGTGATAAAAGCATTACTGATAGTATACCATTTTTTAATTTTCCCCTAATTCTGAACGGTCCTCCTACGCTCGTTAAAACTTCTTGCCCTTCGATTCTGGCTCGCCTTCGCTCGCCATTCTCTCAGGACATAAGAATTTCTAACCCTTCGTTCCTCAGGGAGAAATTCTAATGTCGGGGACCGCGGAGTTGAACCGCGAATTTCTGCGTCCCGAACGCAGCGCCATGCCATTAGACCAGTCCCCGTGTGTTTAATTATATCACCTCTAAATAGGTGATATACTCACTCTATGGATAATATCCTAAACTCTCTTAACGAGGAACAAAAGAAGGCAGTGATGTATTTTAACGGCCCCGCCCTCATTGTGGCGGGACCGGGAAGCGGCAAAACTAGAGTTTTAACTCATAAAATAGCGTATCTTATAAATACTCTTAATATTCCGTCTTACAATATCTTGGGCATTACTTTTACCAATAAAGCGGCAAACGAAATTAAAGAAAGAACTTTTAACCTTGTAAATGGAGGCATTAAAATCCCGTGGCTGGGTACTTTTCATAGCGTTTGCTCGCGCATTTTGCGAAGAGACGGTCAATTTGTGGGTCTTTCCCCCAATTATGTTATATATGATTCTTCTGACCAAAAATCTTTAGTTTGGGGTTTAATAAAAAAGCTTAGCCCTCCTAAAAAAATAAGCCCCGACGCGGTGGCGGGGGCTATTTCAAGCGCAAAAAGCGAGCTGGTTTCTTTTTTGGATTACGAAAAACTCGCTTACGGTTTTTTTCAAGAACAAGTTGCCAAAATTTACCCCCAATATCAAAAAAAACTTGAAGAAAACAACGCCGTGGATTTTGACGATTTAATAGCAAAAACAGTAGAACTTTTTAGAAAATACCCCGATATATTAAACAAATACTCCGAGATTTTTAAATATATTTTAATTGACGAGTATCAAGATACTAATCATTCCCAGTATGTTTTTTCAAAGTTATTGGCAAAAAAGCATAACCAGCTTTATGTGGTGGGGGATATGAGCCAATCCATTTACTCTTTTAGGGGAGCGGATTTTAGAAACATTTTAAATTTTAAAAAAGATTATCCACACGCTAGAATTTTTAATCTTGCCCAAAACTATAGAAGCACTAAAGTAATTTTGGAGGCGGCTACAAATTTAATTAAAAACAATAACACCCATATCCCTTTAGAACTTTGGACTAGAAATTCTACCGGGGATTTAATTTCTTTATACGAAGCAAACGATGAAAAAGAAGAAATTTTGTATGTTGGTCTTAATATTTTAGAAAAGACCACAAAAAATCTTTTTTCTTTTAAAGATTTTGCTGTTTTGTACAGAACTAACGCTCAATCAAGAGTAGTGGAGGAACAATTTATAAAGCTAGGTATTCCTTACCGACTTGTTGGGGGAGTTCGCTTTTATGATAGGAAAGAAATTAAAGACGCCCTTTCCTTTTTAAGAGTCTTGCATAATCCAAAAGACACAGTTTCGTGGGAGAGGATAATAAATGTTCCCCCAAGAGGTATTGGAAAAAAGGCGTTAGAAGGGTTTAAAAAGGTTAATTGGGATTTGGATTTCATCCAAAATAAATCCAAGCTACCCATTTTTGAACTTATGACAGCAAAAGATACCCTTTCGGTGGTTGAACTTTTAGATACGGTTTTGCAAAAAACGGGTTACATAGAATATCTTAAAGACGGTTCCGAAGAAAACCTCGCGCGGTTGGAAAACTTGGAAGAATTAAAGTCGGTAGCTGGGCAGTTTTTAACTTTGGGAGATTTTTTGGAAAATGTTTCTTTGGTGGAATCTTTAGATGCTATTTCTAAAGACGCGGATGCCGTAACTTTAATGACCCTCCATAGCGCCAAAGGTTTGGAGTTTAGGGAGGTGTTTATTGTGGGTATGGAGGAAGGGCTTTTTCCTCATTCCCGAAGCCTTTTTAGCAAAGAAGAGTTGGAGGAGGAACGGAGACTTTGTTATGTGGGAGTAACAAGAGCAAAAGAGAAATTGCATTTAACTTATACTAGACGGAGGTTATACCTCGGTTCATCGGGCAGTAGCGTGGTATCCAGATTTGTATCAGAAATCCCGCAGGAATTACTGCTTTACAATACCAGAAGCGGGATGCAAACTATTCACACCCCCCATGGGTTAGAAAAATATCTAGACGATTTAGATGATGAACGATTATTTAACTAAGGTCTCTCCTTTTTTAAGGAGAGACCTTACGGAAGGAGACTCCTTGTACAAGGAGTCTCCTTAGATACTATGAGGGAAATAGCGCGACTTACAATTTTTATTTTGTCTTTACTTTTTGTGTATAAAGTAACTGTTGCGTGGGCGGGGCAATCGCATGTTTTAGGAGCGACCGCTTCCAATTATAATAATTTGCCTATTAGGCAATATTCTCACTCTGTAATATCTACGATAACTTCCTTTGAGGAAAAAGAGGAAGTGGTGGAAGAACCCATTCCCTACGAAACAATTTATGTAAAAGATGAAAGTATTGAGATTGGCGAAGAAACTGTAACAGAAAAGGGCGCGGAAGGAAATCTTGTTAAGACATACAAAGTTACCTATTGGTATGGCGAGGAAACTAAGAGGGAATTGTTAGACACCAAACGGGAGTTACCTAAAAACGAGGTTATAACTATTGGAACCAAAATTGTATGGAGAAAAATAAATTCTCTGGGAGAAAAGAATGTGGAGGATAACGAAATTTCGTACTGGCGGAAAATCTCTAATGTATGGGCAACTAGTTATGATAAAAGTTGTTACGGGTGCAATGAATACACGGCGTTAGGAGCAAAACTTGATTATGGGGTTTGCGCGGTGGACCCTCAAACTATCAAACTTTACACCACTATATATGTCCCGGGTTATGGTATTTGCCAAGCTTTAGATGTGGGGGGCGCTATAAAGGGGGCAAAAATAGATGTGGGGTTTTACGATTTACATGCGCAATCCGCTGAAGTAGGTTGGAGGGGTTCTCACTTTACCGCTATTTACCTTTTGGATAACGAGGATGCCAATCTTACACTTCTACGGTAATAGCAAGAACAATGGGGTTCCGTTCGGTTTCTTTGTATATAAATTTGGCAATATCCCTCTCAATATCCGCTTTTATTTTCGTAATGTCTTTTGGATTGTTATTAGCCCTTAGTTTTGCTTTAACTTTGTTTTCTATTTCACTTATTAATTGTTTTGCTTCTTTAACATATACAAATCCTCTTGAAGCTATGGCTATTCTGTCTCCAAACGAATTCTTGTCCCTTTTGTAAGGGATTGCTATAACCAACATGCCGCTATCGGCAAGTTCTTTCCTGTCTCTCAAAACTATGGAACCCACATCGCCTATTCCGCTTCCGTCCACATAAACATTGCCCACATGGACTTTTTCTCCGCGATACACTTTTTTATTGTCCAAAACTATACTTTCCCCATCCAAGAGTTCAAATATGTTTTCTTTTTTAAAGCCCATATCCACCATTAGATTTACATACGCTCGCATAAATTTAACCGACCCCCCAATAGGAACAAAGAAATTGGGATGCGCCAAAGCGGCTAGCATAGAAATATCTCCTCTAGAACCATGCCCAGATACATGAAGGTTGTCTTGTATTTCTGAATATAAAACCTCGGCTCCAAGAAGAGTGAGTTTGTCTATTACAAAATTAACTAGCTCCAAAACTCCGGGAGGGTTGGGGTCGGCGGAGAAAATAACAGTAGCGTCCTTTTTTATTTGGATATATTTATGTTTGTCCATTGCTATGCGATACAAAGCGGAATTCGTCTGACCATAAGAACCTGCCACTATGTGAGTTAATTTATTAGGCGCAAACCTTTGAGACTCGTGTTCTTTAACAAAAGCTTCTTTTGGGAAATTTAAGTACCCAAGCCGCACCGCTATTTCTAGGTTTTGTTCAATAGACCTTCCGCTTATAACAATTTTTCTGTCAAATTTAAGGCTTGAGTTTATAGCTTGTTGGATTCTTGAAATGTTGGAGGACATAGTGGTTATGAGAACTTGCCCTCTTGCTTTTGAGATAAGGTCATCAAAGGTATGTTCTATGTATCGTTCTGATTCGGTGTACCCTTTTGAAGTGGAACCTAACGAGTCGGACATTAATACATCCACGCCTTTATCCGCAATTTGGGTAAGTCCCGATACATCAAAAGGAGGGTCCATTACCGGTGTCCAGTCAAATTTAAAGTCCGACACATGCAAAACAACCCCGTCCGTTGTTTCAATGGCAAAAGCAACGCTATCGGGAACAGAGTGATTTACGGCTATAGGCGTGATTTTGAAGGGTCCTATATTTAGAGGAGTTTTTTTATCTATAGTTATTAGTTTTGCGTCTTTTATGCCATAGTCGTTAAGTTTGTTTTGAATAAAGCCGATAACAAGCTTTGTGGCGTAAACAGGAATGTTAAACTCGTTAAGTAAAAAGGGAACTGCCCCAAAATGGTCTTCGTGGCCATGCGTTACAAGAAGAGCCTTTACCTTATGTTTGTTTTTAAGGATATATGAAAAATCGGGTATAACCAAATCTACCCCATAATCAGATGAGTCGGGGAATCCTATTCCACAGTCCACAATAATTATGTCCTCGTTATACTCGTACACATAAATATTTTTTGTTACATTAGTTGTTCCCCCAAGAGGGATTATTTTTAAAGGCATTATTATATAAAACTCATTTGCTCCTCGTCCTTCTCTTCTTGTCCTTTTTTATCAAGAGATACTGCGGATAACTCTCCTTTCAAAACTTTTGGCAGTTTTTTAAAATCCTCGCTTAAGATGCGGGCGATATTTGAATTTCTTAAAGCCGCCGCAGGATGATACAACGGAAAGAAAACGCGCCCCTTGTAAGAAATCGGTTTTCCATGATACTCGCTTATTTTAGCTGATTTTACAAAATATTCCAAGGAGATTCTCCCTAAAGTTACTATAATCTTTGGTTTTATAACTTTTAATTGTTCTTCAAGAAAGGAGGAGCATTGCCTAACCTCGTCTTTCATAGGGTCTCGGTTTTCGGGGGGTCGATGTTTTATAATATTTCCTATCCACACGGATTCTCTGTTAACTTTTATGGAGTTAAGCATGGAATCTAGCAATTTACCGGCTCTTCCCACAAAAGGCAGACCTTGCTGGTCTTCGTTGTAACCGGGGGCTTCCCCCACAAACGCAATTTCGGCGTTGGGATTTCCGTGTCCGGGAACGGCTTTGGTGGCGTTTTTATACAAGCGGCATTTTTTGCAAGCTTCAACGGCTTTTTCTAGTTTGGACAAAAGTTCTTCATCAGTCATTTTAATTATTATACACCAAAATTATTTCTGTACTACCTGCAAACATATCCCTAATTAATCGCTGGCAAAGAGGGCGGTTTTCTGCTATACAATAAAGATATGAAAACCGAAATGGAAACGCCAATGATGAAACAATACCTTTCCATAAAAAAGGGGTACAAAGACGCTATTCTCTTTTTTAGGTTGGGCGATTTTTACGAAATGTTTATGGATGACGCCAAAACCGCTTCCAAAGTTTTGGGTATTGTTTTAACAAGTAGAACTAGAGGCAAAAACGGCAAAATTCCTATGTGCGGAGTGCCTTATCATTCTGCCGAAAGTTATATTGCCAAATTAACTCGCGCAGGATTAAAAGTTGCTATATGTGAACAAGTGTCCTCTCCCGATTTGCCCGGAATTGTGGAAAGAGAAGTGGTAAGAATAATTACTCCCGGCACCACTACTGATGAAAATGCCTTAAACAAAAACGAAAATAATTTTATAGCGGCGATATCCAAAACCGATAAAGGAAAAAAAGAAACATTTGCCCTCTCTTACTGCGATATCTCCACTGGCGATTTTTACAGCGGAGAAATTGATTTTAATATATCCGAAATTTTGGGAGTGATAGAACCTTCGGAAATAATTTTGCCTTCCTCTTTATATAACGACCCAGAATTTTTAAGCTTAATGAAAAATCTTTCAAACAGTATTTATCACTTCAACCGAGAATACAGCAACGGAAACAGTCCTTTTATAAAAAACATTAAAAGCGCCCTCGCGCAAGAAAGCGCTCTTATCCTTATGGGGTATTTGGAAGAAACTCAAAAAATGGCGATAAAACACATTACCAAAGCGCTGGAAATTAAAAATCCTAAATACGCAAGAATTGATGCAAACGCAATAACCAATTTGGAAATATTTAAAACTTTTAAAGAGGGGGACACTAAAGGTTCGCTTATTTTTGCGCTTGATAAAACCAAAACTTCTATGGGCGCGCGCACTTTACGAAGGTTTGTACTAAACCCTCTCAAAGCGAAAAAGGATATTGATGAAAGGCTTGATAGTGTGACCGTGTTAGTCAAAGATTCGGCGACCCAAGAAAAAATGGCGGGTGTTTTAACTCATATTTACGATATAGAAAGAATTTTTGCCAAAATATCTCTTGGCGCGGCAAACCCCAAAGATTTAATTTCTTTAAAATATTCCATAAAAGGCGCGCTTGCGATAAAAAATATCATTAGAAATTTTAATTCCGTTTTGTTAAAAGAAATAGACGGCAACATACAAGAAAAAATTTTAGAGGTGGTTTTGTTGACGGAAAAATTTTTGGTTAGCGAGCCACCTTTTTCGGCTAAAGAAGGGGGTCTTATTAATTTTGGAGTAAACAAAGAGCTGGACAATCTAAAAGATACAATAAAGGGCAGTACCGAGTTTTTGGCAAAAATGGAGTTTGACGAAAAATCAAAAACAGGAATTAATTCTCTAAAGGTTCGGTTTAACAAAGTTTATGGCTATTATATTGAAGTAAGCAAATCAAATTTGCATCTTGTTCCAAGCTACTATATAAGAAAACAAACTTTGGTTAACGCCGAAAGGTTTATAACCGAGGAACTTAAAAAACACGAGGAAATAGTTTTAAACGCCAAAGAATTAATAAATCAAAAAGAGTATGAGATATATCTAAAAATTATATCGGAGATATTAAAATATAATAAGGAAATTAAAAATTCCGCCACTGCTATTGGGATTTTGGATGTTTTAATAAGTTTTGCCAAATTGTCCCAGGAAAAAAAGTATATAAGACCAGCGATTTTGCCTGCGGATAAACCGCATTTAATTAGCATAAAAGAGGGTAGACATCCGGTTATAGAGACTTTGCTTTCTGAAGGAGAATTTATTCCAAATAGTGTTTTGTTAAGTAACAAGGAGCAAGTTCTAATAATAACAGGACCCAATATGAGCGGTAAAAGCACTTTTATTAGGCAAACGGCTCTTATTGTTTTAATGGCGCAAATGGGTTGTTTTGTTCCCGCGCGAGAAGCTGTAATATCTCCGGTGGATAGGATATTTACGCGGATTGGCGCCTCGGATATTTTAAGTTTAGGTCTTTCCACTTTTATGGTTGAGATGCTAGAAACCGCCAATGTTTTAAACAACGCCACGGATAGAAGTTTGGTTATTTTAGACGAGGTTGGTCGCGGCACCAGCACTTATGATGGAGTTAGCATTGCTTGGGCGATAGTTGAGTATCTTGCCAAAAAAGTTAAGGCGAAAACTTTGTTTGCCACGCATTACCACGAACTTCTAAAATTGTCCGAGCTATATGAGAATGTGGTTAATTTTCAAGTAGCGGTTGAGGAAGAGAAAAAAAATAACGGGGAAGAAAAAATAACTTTTCTTTATAAAGTTATTGCGGGGGGAGCGTCCAAAAGTTATGGAATACATGTGGCTAAACTCGCGGGTCTTCCGGACTCGGTTGTTAAAAGAGCGTATAGTGTTCTTAAACTTTTGGAACAGCGGAAAATAGAGAAACCTAAAGAAAGTTTAGCGAGTAATGACCAACTAACCATAGATTTGTAGTTAAGATTTACAATTAAGAGTGCAATTAGGGTTCAACCCTAATAGGGTTGAACCCTATTAAAATGAAGATAAAAAGACTGGACTCAAAAGTGTATAGAAAAATTGCGGCGGGAGAGGTGGTGGAAAGACCCGCTTCGGTAGTTAAAGAATTTGTTGAAAATTCAATTGACGCTAAAGCGGAAAGAATTGTGGTTGAAGTGGACAAAGGAGGGATTGAAAGAATAAAAGTTTCGGATAACGGATTTGGGATTGAGAAGGAAGATATGCCCCTTGTTTTTGAACATCACGCCACCAGCAAGATTGAGACGGAGGAGGATTTATTAAATATAGAAAGTATGGGGTTTAGAGGAGAAGCTTTGTCGAGCGTTTCTTCAGTTTCTAAAGTAAGCTTAATATCCAAAACTAAAAAAGCTCAAACGGGATATTTTTACGCAGTTTCTGGGGGAGATTTTTTGGATAGTGGTACTAAAGCTTTTCAAGATGGGACAAGTATTGAAGTAAGAGACCTATTTTTTAATGTTCCGGCGCGAAAGAAGTTTTTAAAAACTCCATATACCGAGTTTTTGCACATAACACGCGTTTTTGTGGATTTGTGTTTGGCAAACATTAACAAAGATTTTAAGCTTATCCATAATGGCAGAGAAGTTTATAATTTAAGCGCGGTTTCAGACCTTTCTTTGCGGATTAAACAGCTTTTTGGAAAAAATGTTTACGAAAATCTCATCCCTGTTTTTTGCGACCATCCTCATATTAAAATTTCGGGGTTTGTGGGCAAACCGCAAATGTCCTACGATTCCAAATCTAAGCAGTTTATTATTGTTAACAACCGGCCTGTAAAAGATAGAATAATAAGCTCCGCGGTTAGAGAGGGTTTTGGGAGTTTAATAATGCATAGTGCTTCTCCTTTATATTTTATTAAAATTACTGCTCCGCTTGATTTTGTGGACGCCAACATTCATCCCCGAAAAGAGGAGGTTAGGTTTATTAACCCTAACTTAATATATTCTTTGGTTAAAAACACGATTTCACAGTCATTGTCCAAAGAAGATTTGTCGTTTAGACCGGAAGGAATGTCTTCGTACAAGTCGTCCAATGTTGAAAATGTTTCGGGCAGACAAGGTTACTACATACATGAAAAGGTTAGGGATGTTTCTTTCGCAAACCCCCTTTCTGTTTCAGATACATTAGAATTTTATTCGCAACTAGGAACGCAAGACACTTTTGAAGTTTTGGTGTTTAATAATTTGTATATTGTGGCAAATATTAACGATAGCTTGGAAATTTACGACCAGCATGCTTTGCATGAGCGGGTGCTGTACGAGAAGTTTAAAAAAGCGCTTTTAGAAAAAACACCGTCCTCGCAAGTTTTGTTAACCTCGCAATCGTTTGAGTTTGCGGAGGATGATTTTCAGATTATTAATCGCAATCTCAAACTTTTTATAAAACTTGGTTTTGAGATAGAAGTTTGGGGGACGCGCGCGATAGAAATTAAAGCTATCCCGTCGTTTTTGGGCGCTAACTTTTCTGCGGTAACGAATATGCTTTGCGAGTTTGCGGAAGATTTAAAGGAGAAAAACAAGTTTAAAGGGGTAAGCAGTATGGAGGAAAAGGCGCTTTCCATTATGGCTTGTCGTTCCGCTGTTAAAGCGGGAGATAAATTAACTCATACCGAAGCTTTGGGGCTTTTAAAGGAGAATATTAAATTAAAAGGAATATACACCTGCCCGCACGGAAGACCTTTTAAGATAAAAATAACAAAAGAGGATTTGGAAAAGATGTTTAAAAGGGTTTGACACACGACCTGTAGTGTGGTATAATTAACTTATGGAAAATTTCATAGGGGTGCGGGACCCCAAGAGAGGGTTCGACCCTTAAATCAGCCCTTTATACTTCTTTGAGTAATTCAAAATACCTGTCCCGAGAAATTTTCGCCGTTCTCAAATTATTTAAGATAATAAAGACAGGTATGTCTTTTTTCTTGGGTATAACAATGCGCCTTATGAAGCCCGCTTTTTTAAGTTGGATGTGGTCTCCTGAAGTTCCAATATATTCCCAACCATCCATTCCAAATAATTTAACTAGAATTTTATAATTTTGGGGCGTTATTTTAGGCATAAGCGTATTTATTGGATGTTTTAATAGGTAAAGAAAACAAGGAGAAATAAATTTCGGGTTTTTGCGAATCTGACGAGAACCCCGCTTCTTCCAGTACCTTATATAAGGTTTTATCTTCAGTAGCCCCTTCTAAAAGAATATGGATAGCCTGCTTTAACATTCTCTGCGCTTCTTCTTGAGTTTTGCCACAAGAAGATATATCAAATTCGGGATTATACGCAACAAAAGGATATTCCTTGGAGCTGGCCTCTTTGAAAACTTTGATTGTTAATGTGAGGTCTGATATGTTTTGCATTTTATAAAATTACCACAGTTTGCGCTTTTATACAAGGATATAAGAAAAAAGCAAATCCATTAGGGTATAAACCCTTCCGCCAGCTGGCGGAGGGTTTAACCCTTAATTACAATGTCCAAAAAGGGACTACCCCGATTCGGGGTAGTCCCTTTTTTCTAAAGTATGGGTAAAAAGGATTTGAAGTTTGTTTCGTCCACCACAACAACCCTTTCCCCTTGTTCTATAATGATTTTCGCTGATTTTCGGCAAACGCTTTCCAAAATCCTTTGCAAACTTCTAATACCCGAATCATATCCCAAAGGCCTTATTAGTTTTGGCCAAACCTCCTCTTTTATTTTGAGCTGTTCTGGCAAAATACCGCTTGTTCTCATAATTTTAGAAAGAAGATAATCCCTTGCGATAATCTCTTTTTCTTTATCCGAATAAGACGGCATTCTTATTATTTCCAACCTATCCATTAAAGCCGCTGAAAAAGTTCCAATATTGTTCGCGCTTGAAATAAACAAAACATTGGATAAATCTATTGGATAATCCACATAATGGTCAACAAAAGAGGTGTTTTGTTCCGGGTCTAAAATTTCTAAAAGAGCCGCCATCATATCGCTACGCAAACCCTGCTCTCCGCTTACCTTGTCCATTTCATCAAGAAGTATTAATGGGTTTCCTACTTTTGTTCTAACTAAAGCTTTTATAATTTGTCCCGGCTCGGCGGCGGGCAGAGATTTGCTTTTTCCTCTAAGTTCTAGTATAGAACCTAAAGCTCCCAGAGATATCCTAACAAATTTTCTGCCCAAAGCTTCGGCAATTGAACTTGCGAGTGTGGTTTTTCCAAGACCTTGCAAGCCCACTAAACATAAAACAGGCGCCTTTTCATAAGACGCAACTTTGTCTTTATTGATGATTTTTAAATTCTCAACCGCTAAATACTCCAGAACTCGCTCCTTTACCTGTTCCAATCCATAATGGTTTTTATCCAACACCCCCTTGGCATTTTTCAAGTCCAAATTGTCCTTGGTTTTTCTGTCCCAAGGAATCTCGGTTATCCAGTTTATGTAATTTTCTATAACATCAAACTCGGAAGAATAAGTGTTTGTTTGGCTTATGCGGTTTAACCTATCAAGCATTTGCAATACCCTTTCTTTAAGGTCCTTTGGCAAGGCGCAGGCATCCACTTTTTGGTTTAGACTTTTTAATTCCGCAAGCAGAGAATTTTTGGGCATAATTTTTTAAAACTGCAAAATAACTCCTTTTCCGCTCTTTATTGCCACAAAAGCGTTTTTTCCTTTAGAATCTACTTTATCCTTATTGCCCACCTTTTCAAAAAGTGGCGTTAGTTTATTTATATCCCGATAAAACACTAAAGCCACGCCGTCCGTTGGCAGGTTTTTAACAGCCTCTACAAAAAAAGCGTCTTTAGACAAACTTAAAGAAATTCCCTTCTCCACATTTTCTATTTCATTTAATATATTAACATCGTTTGTGATAATCAAAAAGTCTCCTACCAAAGATATTTCATATTCAAGGTCTTTTGTATTTATCTCCTCAAGTTTGGTTTGCAGAAACTCCTTGTTTTTAGTTTTTGCAATAAATGCCCACGACTTTTCTCTGCCAATGATGAAAAAAGAGGGTTCCAAAAAACTCGCTACCTCTTCCACAGAAAGACCGGTTAAATTGTTTATATCCACTTTGGAATCTTTCTCTATAAAATTTTCGTAAAAAGAGCTTGGGTTGTTTAGAGCTATAAAAAAATCCACACTCACAGGAGAAATTTGGGACAATATATTTGCGTTAAACGCGCCGGGGGAAAGGGTTATGTCCAGATTCGCTAGGTCAATTTCAAACTTTTGGTCTTTTGATAAATCCACAGGGCTGATGATATCGTTGGACGGCTTTTTTTGATTTTTAAATTTAGTGTACCCAAAATATCCGCCCGCTAAAATTAACGCGAGAAAGAAAAATAAAAGGGCTGTTTTGGGAAATCTGCTTTTACAAGCAAGCGGTTGTTTTGGATTGCTTCCCGTTTCGTTTGCGGGAATTTTGCTTTCGTCGTTTTTACCGTCCATAATGCCTAAAACAGAACCGCAATGATAGCAAAAAAGAGCGGAGTCTGATCTTATGGTTTTATGACATTTAGGACAGGTTCTAAACATTTTTGCCGATTATCTTCTAAAGGAAGGGCGTTTGTTAAGATCCCTTCTTGGACCTTGGAAGTACGACCTCCCTCCAAAACCAGAGGTGGGTTTTGGCGCGGGTCTTTTCCTTTCGTAATTTTTGGAAGTTTCCTCCAACGCCTTTTTTGAAAGAGACATTTTTCCGTCTCGTTCCACATTGATTACTTTAACTTTTACAGTATCGCCCACCTTAAATAATTTATTAGGGTCGTCCACATACTCGTGCGAAATCTCGCTTACATGCATAAGTCCTTCTTTATTTGGCAAAACTTCTACAATCGCCCCGAAATCGGCAACTCGTTTAATAACGCCATCAAAAACATCGCCTACTTTAACTTCTCTGATTATGCCTTCAACTAATTCCTTGGCTTTTTTAACCGACTCAATATCCACTCCGGCTATGCTTACAAAAGCGCTACCGTCGGCATTTTCCACCACATCCACGGTGGCTTTGCTTTTTGCCATAATCTCTCTTATGGTCTTTCCTCCCGAACCTATAACTAGCCCAATTTGGTCAGGGTTTATTTTAACCTGTTCAATCCTAGGCGCGTATTTTGATACCTCATCTCTTGGCTTTTGTATGGCTTGGTCTATGAGGTCCAAAATCTTAACTCGCGCTGTTTGCGACCTTTCAAAAAGCTCGGCGAACAGTTTTAAGGGTATTCCGCTTAGTTTAATGTCCATTTGTATAGCGGTTACGCCTGTTCTCGTTCCTGCCATTTTAAAATCCATAAAGCCATTAAAATCTTCCACCCCCGCCATATCCGTTAACAAAACGAACTTTTCTTGCTTTTCGTCTGTTATTAAACCAATAGCCACTCCCGCAACCGGCGCTTTTATGGGCACACCCGCATCCATTAACGAGAGTGTGGAACCGCAGGTTGCCGCCATTGAAGACGACCCGTTTTGTGATAAAATTTCCGATACCACTCGTATAGTGTAAGGAAATAGTTCTTTTGAAGGAATAACGGGAATCAGCGCTTTTTCGGCTAACGCCCCATGCCCAATTTCTCTTCTGCCGGGGGAGAATATAGGTTTTATTTCGCCCAACGAATAAGGCAGACCATAATAATGGTGCATATACCTCTTGGTTTCTTCTCCGTACATATTTTGTATTAATTGTTCCAGCGAAGCGGAACCTAGTGTGGTTATTGATAATGATTGGGTTAAACCTCTTCTGAAAAACGCGCTTCCGTGAGTTCTTGGCAGGATACCCAATTCTATGGTTATTGGCCTTATTTCATCCAAATCTCTGCCGTCGGATCTTTTGCCTTTTTCCAAAACCAATTTTCTAACCGCCGCTTTTTCCAACTCCTCAAAGGCTTTGGTTATATAAGCGCTGGAATACTTTTCTTGATACTTTTTGTGCATCTCGTTCAAAATGGTTGCCATAAGTTCCGCGGACTCTTTTTTATCTGAAGGGGTTTCAACAAACTTTTCTATCTTTTCGTTAAAATCTTTTTTAACCGCATCTACTAACTTTTTTGGAAGTTTTACGGATACATATTCATATTTTTTATTTCCCACCTCTTTTGCAAAATCTTTTATAAGCGCGATAACTTTTTTATTCTCGTTATTTGCAAATTCTATGGCTTTAAGAATTTTTTCTTCCGGAATAATATTTGCCCCCGCTTCCATAGCGAGAACTTTATCGTTTTCTAAAGTTGAAATTATTAGATTTAAAGAAGAATTATCCAACTGTTCGTTTGTGGGGTTTAGGATAAAATTTTCGCCGTTCTCTTTTTCTATGGATACTCTTGCGGTTGCCATAGGACCGTTCCAAGGTATGTCCGAGGCGTACAAAGCCGCAGAAGCGCCAATCATTGCCGAAACTTCGGCGTCGCTCACATGGTCTATGGACAAAGCGGTGGCAATAACTTGCACCTCATCCGCAAAATCTTTTGGAAAAAGAGGGCGTATGGCGTGGTCTATAAGCCTTGCCACTATGGTAGCTTCGTCGGAAGGTCTGCCTTCTCTTTTAACAAATCGGGATGATTTAATTAATCCCCCCGCGTATAGTTTTTCTTGATAATCAACTCTCAACGGGAAGAATTCCACTGTTTCGGGAGCGGTCTGTTTTTTAGAAACTGCGGTAACTAAAACTACGGTATCCCCATATCTAACGGTTACTGCCATATTTGCTAAAGGAGCAAAAACGCCTGTTTCTAAACTTAACTTTTTTCCCCCAACCTCAATTTCTTTTTTTATAGTGTTCATTTTATTTTCCATGAATTATTATTTTGATAAACCAACTTTTCCTATAATTTTCCTATACCTGTCCTCGTCTTTTTTCCGAAGATATAAGAGGAGACGTCTTCTTTTATTTATCATTTGAAGAAGACCGCGGCGGGAACTAAAATCTTTTTTATGCTCTTTTAAATGTCCGGTAAGATCTTTTATTCTATCACTTAATAATGCAATTTGCACCTCTGGAGACCCTGTATCTTTTTCATGAACAGCAAACTTTTTTAATATTTTTTTCTTTTCTTGCGTAGTTAGCATTAAACTATTTTACTATACTCCTTGGGTGTCTGCAATACTCTTATTTTGTGAGCGAGAAAACTGTGTATCTTGCTAAACAGATGAAAGTTTAACTTCCTCGCGAAGCGAGCAAAAGAAGATACTGCGTGGCTTGCCGCGCAGAGCTTCATTTTTTAGGGGTATGTCCTCGCGTCATCCGCCCTGGGCGGATCTATTCTTGTCCAAAGCCTAAAAGTAGCGCCTTTGCGGCGTTTTTATTGGGCTTAAATCCCCAAACAGCTAGTTTGTTATACATCAGTTCTGTTAAAGTGTCAAATTCCGGTTCGTTTATATTTATAGTTCCGAAATTGGCGGTTTCGTCTCGGTTATCTATGCTTAAGACGGGAGTTTTTCTAAAATATTCAGTATTTTCGTAATATACATTGCCCAGCTCGCCCAGATTTTTAGCTCCTATTACAATAATTAGGTCATAAGTTTCACCTGTTTTTGTAAAACTAACGCGATTTAAATCAAAACTTGAAGGAATAGGGGTAACCACCAAATTTAAAGTCTCGTCTTTTATGTAATAATTTATTTTTTCTACTGGGGTATCTTTGTAGTTTATGCCAACTACTAAACTTTTTTGGTCAAACACTTTTTTAATGTCTAAAAGGTTTTCAAATTCCTTAAGTTCAATTGGAAACTCTTTGGAATACAATAAAGAAACCTCCTTTGAAAGGTCTTTTATTATAAAACTTATCGCTAGCGCCGCGCTTAAAGCATCGGTTCTTTCTGTAGTATCGGGAATAACCAACACTTTTTTGGCGTTTTCAATAAGGTCCAAAACATGTTTTTTATCGTCTGATATAAGCATAATTTATCCTAGATAGTACATTGTACCAGTAAAACCCCCTCCCGTCAACCTATAAGAATGGAAGTTAGTTTCTAACAAAGGTTTATCCTTGTACAAGGATAAACTTTATTCTATAGGGCGGTGTCCTTTTTTTGGTTTTATTGTGGTAAAATCCAATTATGGTTACCGTGTCCGAAGTTCGGGAAAAATATATAAACTTTTTTGTAGGGAAAAATCACAAAATCATTCCTCCCGCTCCTATTGTTCCTAAAGACGACCCAACCACTTTGTTCACTTCTTCCGGTATGCAGGCGCTTGTCCCTTACTTAATGGGCAAACCGCATCCTCTTGGAAAGAGACTCGTCAATTCGCAACCGGTTATTCGTCTTGGCGATATAGATCTTGTGGGGGATTTTGGACATCTCACCTTTTTTGAAATGTTGGGGAACTGGTCTTTGGGCGATTATTTTAAGAAAGAACAACTTGCCTATTTTTACGAATTTTTAACTAAAGAGCTTGGTTTTGAAAAGGAAAGACTTTTTGTAACATATTTTGAAGGAAGCAGATTTATTCCAAAAGATGAAGAAACTATCCTAACTTGGAAGAAGCTTGGAGTTAAGGACGACCATATTTACGGTTACTCTGTTGAAAAAAACTGGTGGTCTAGGTGCGGAACGCCTGATGAAATGAGTGTTGGTGAGATAGGGGGTACTGATTCCGAAGTTCTTTACGATTTTGGAAGTTCCCATAATGTCGCCTTTGGGGAAAAATGCCATCCTAACTGCGATTGCGGAAGGTTTTTGGAAATTGGAAACTCGGTTTTTATGGAGTATATAAAAAAAGAGGACGGTACTTTTGAAAAACTGCCTCAAAAGAATGTGGATTTTGGAGGAGGTCTTGAAAGGCTTACTTTTGTGGTTAACAACACGCCAGATATTTTTGAAATAGATGTTTTTCAAAAAATAATTCAAGAAATTGAAAAATTTTCAAAAAAGAGCTATTCGGACAAGTCCTTTGCTCCCGCTATTAGAGTAATGGCGGACCACATACGAGCGGCGGAGTTTTTAATATCCGCAGGCGTTGTTCCTTCTAATAAAGACCAAGGGTATATTTTGCGAAGGCTCATTAGACGATTTGCGGTTAAAATGGCGGGTCTTACGGGAAGTACATCCTCTTTGGAATTATTGAGAAAATCCTCTTTTGTTAGCAATTCTGTTTGCGAGGAGCTTAAAAAATTTTCGCTGGCATTAGATAAAGGTCTTAAAGTTTTGGAAAAAATGGTTAAAGAAACTCCTAGCGGGAACATTTTTTCTGGCGAAAAGGCGTTCTTGTTATACGAGTCCTACGGATTTCCCGTTGAAGTAACGGAGGAGCTTGTCCGCCAAAAAGGGTTTATTAAAGGTGTTGACACTAAAGAGTTTCTTGCTCAAAAAGAATATCATATAGAAGTGTCCAGAAAATTGTCCAAAGGATTATTTAAAAGCGGACTTGCCGATAAAAGCGAAGAAACCAAAAAACTTCACACCGCCACCCATCTTTTGCATTCCGCTTTAAGAAAAGTTTTAGGAGAAGATATTGCGCAAAAAGGCAGTAATGTTACCGCCGAAAGATTGCGGTTTGATTTTTCCTATAACCGTCGTCTTACCGACGAAGAAATTTCCAAAGTGGTGGATATGGTCAACGAAATTATATCAAAAGGACTTATTGTCCAGTGCAAAGAAATGTCTCTTAAAGACGCGCAAGAATCGGGGGCGCTTGCTTTTTTTGGCGAGAAATATGGCGACAGGGTAACGGTTTATGAAGTAGGGGATTTTTCAAAGGAGCTTTGTGCCGGCCCTCATGTGGAAAACACCAGAGAGCTTGGAAAATTCAAGATAATTAAGCAAGAATCTGTTGGCAGTAATACTAGGAGAATAAAAGCAATTTTGCAATAAATTATAGAAAGAAAATTATGAATGAATTATTGGTTGAATGGACATTGTTAAGGGAACAAGATTATTTGAATAAATGCCTTGGTCTTGATTTAAAAAAGAAAATTCTTCAACAATTTTCTACTGAATATGGAAGAATTGATTTTGCCCACGAATTAAGTGATGGGTCAATTGCAATTACAGAACTTGAAACAATCATTGATAATAAAGCTAAGCTTGAGTATTGTCAATTTCAAACTCTTGAGTATTCAAAAATCATTTTTCAAGAAAAGAAAAAACCAATTATTATAGTTTTAATTGCAGATGAAACCCCAAACAAATTCAAAACACAATTAAAAACTTTTGCTGATAAGAATGATTTTCTTCTCAAAACCTATTCTATTTATATTGTAAACAGCTATTATAAGCAACTGATTGAAGAGGCGGTTAAAAATTCTGGGGTGCCACTTATTAGACCTGTTGCGAATAATTTCACTCACCTTTCTTGTCTTAATAGATTTATTCTTCCATTTTATGATTTGGAAAAAGATGAATTGAAGAGAGAGGATTTTATAAACTACTTTAATTTAAAAAAAAATAAAGCGGATAGCCACTTTAAAGTTCATAAACAAATGGCTGAATATTTTCAGTTAATTGAAGATATATCAACAACCAAACAATTTAGCAGGGTTTGTCTTACTGGATACGGAAAGAGATTTCGTGATAATTTGAATTATGAATTTGCACTTGTAAAGAGATCTTTAAAAGTAGGGGTTAAACGAATTGATTTAAGCATTGAGCAAAGAAGGATTTTACTTGAAAGTTTGATGAACGGAAACATTGGGGATTTAAAAGGTAAAGTCAACTTGCTTTACTTCTTGCGTTTTGTTTATTTGACTGAAGGTACTTGGGTTCCGAGAGGAAGAACACTAGATAAACAGAAATTAGAATTTGCAAACAGTTTCCTTGGAACAAATTATTCTCAGATAACTCTTTGTAATTGGCTTAATTTCGTCTGCACTCATTCAGAAGAATTAGGTTTAATAGAAAGAATAAGAACAAATGCTGAATATGATAGAGTGATTCTTTCAAGCTTAGGTTCAAGAGTTTTAGGTTTTATTGAGATGGATTTACATTTAAAGAGAGAACGAGCACAAATTCCTTTACAGCTATGAGAACAGGAAAATTCTTCATTACGGAGGAAGATTATAAGTTGATTGCTTCTACTCCTGAAAAGGAGTGCTGGATTTGCGATGTATTAATTAATAGTGTCCGGGTAAATCAAAAAGGGATTTATCTTACGAAGAAGGCGCTATTAGATGAGGGAATAGCTGAACATCTTATGCAAATTGTAAAAAGGGATATAGTTTTTATTTAATCTTGATGTTTTTAAATACAAGGAAGGTGATGTAAATTTAGAAAAAACTTATTATGTTGAATAGATGACAGGGGGGAAATTTTGGTCTATACTTTATTTAGTATGTTTAATCCTCTTTCTTTAATAAGAAAAAATAAGCGCAATAAAAGTTTTTTGGCTATAGATTTGGGTTCTTCACTAATTAAAATAAGCAGGTTTTCCTTTTTGCCGGACAATCGGCTTTTGCTTGAAGATATTTCCACCGTAAACACACCCGAAGGCGCGGTTGGTTTGGGAGTAATTACCGATTTAGATTCAACCTTTGAAGCTTTAAAAAGTTCTGTTTCTCCTTATGATAATGTTATTTTTGGTCTTTCCGGCGAAAGTGTTTTTGGGTTCGCCACTACGGTAAAAATTAAAAGACCCGCTTATGACGAAAAAATTTCCAGCGGGGAATTAAATGAAATAATAAAAAGAATACAAGAACTTGCGTTTATTGAAGCGGGTCAAATTCAATTATCCAAAATAGGTTGCGGAGAAACGGATATAGAAATGGTTAACTCCGCGGTTATCTCATCCAAAATAGATGGCGCGTTGGTTGAAGATGTTGTTGGAAAAGTTGGCAAACACATAGAAATAGGTCTTTTTACATCTTTTGCCGAGAAGAGTGTTTTGTCGGGTCTTTTAGAGCTTTGCAAGAAATTAAAAATCAATTTCACCGCCGCTAGTTCTCAAATGTATTCCTTATCAAAATTGTTATGCGCGAACCAAAAGGGTACTTTTAACGCCGTTTTAATAGATTTTGGCGGCGATAAAACGGATGTGGGGATTTGTTATGGCGGAGGTATTGTGGCCACTAAAACATTGGATTTTGGCGGCACTCAACTTACAAAGGAAATAGCGGCAATACTTGATGTGGCGCTTAACGAAGCCGAGAAAAAGAAAGTATCTTACGAAGAAGGAACATTGGGGGCGGAGCAGATTAAAGAAATTACTTCAAAAGTTTTAAATTATTGGCTTGCGGGTATAGAAACAGTTTTAGAAAATTTTGAGGGTATTAAAGTTTTCCCGCCTAAAATTTTTATATTTGGGGGCGGGGGGTTAACTTATGATTTAATGCGGGTTTTAAAAGAACGGAGCTGGTACGAGAACTTTCCGTTTAAATTTGTTCCCGAAGTGGAAATTGTTAGCATAGAAAAATTGTCTGATATAATAGAAGACCCTAACGGGTTTTTGAAAGATTTGCGAAATATAGTTCCTGTTTCTTTAGGTTTAATTGGTTTAGAAATTTTTGGTTAAAAATGCAAAATATTATTGTTAACAAAACGGATGATTTATATACTTTAGCCGAAGGTATGCGAGTTTGCGAAGATACGGAGGTTGTTTTTGTTGTTTCACCCGATATCTTATTCTTGCGAAACCCACTGTCTTTCAAATTTTTGGAACGATATGCCGAATCTTTTGGGAAAAAGATTTCTTTTGTTAATGAAAAAAACGAGGCGCTTTCTTTTGCGGAACCTAAATCTTTTGAAGATGTTCCAAAAGTTGAAAAGGAAGTTCCGAAAGCGAATCTTGCGCCAAAGACGGAACTGTCCGCTATAATAAGAAACTCTATTGGTATAATAGGCGCTCTTTTATTGTTGATAGGAATTGGGGTTTCTGTTTGGTGGTTTTTTCCAAAAGCTAATGTAGTTATAAAAACTAACTCTGAGATGTTGGTTAAAAATGTGGATATTACGGCAAATGTTTCTGCTAATGGTGTAAACGAGAGCAATAAAGAAATTCCCGCGGTTTTGTTGGAGACGGTTAGGAAAGCAAGCGACACAATACAAGCTTCGGGAGAAAAAGAGGTTGGAGAGAAAGCAAAAGGAACGGTTACGGTGTTTAATAAAACCATCAGTAAAAAAACTTTTGGAAAAGGCACTAAACTAATTTTAATCTCCGCTGAAACCGAAGATTTAAATTATTACTCTTTGGAAGAAGTTACGATTGAAGAAAGACAAGACCTTGCTGGAGGCATTACTTACGGTTCCGTGGAAGTTGAGGTTGAAGCCGAAAAGTATGGTTCTAACTATAATATTAAAGAAGACCAGAAATTTGAAGTGGACGACCACGATACTTCCGATTTCTTGGCTCAAAACGCAGAGGTTTTTACGGGCGGGTCTAGCAAAATAGTCCCCGCGGTTTCCGAGAAAGATAAAGAGGCGCTAAAAAGTACTTTGGAAGAACGATTAAGAGGCAATGTTAAAACCGATTTGGAACTAAAACTTGTGGGGGAGCAAAAAATAGCCGAAAATTCAACAGGTTTTGAAACTTTTGACGAGGTGTTTGATAAAAATGTGGGTGATGAGGCGGACAAGTTAAATTTATCTTTGCAGGTTAGAGCGTATGCTTTAGCGTATTATCAAAATGATTTGGAAAATGTTGTTAAAAGTGTTTTAGAAAGGTCTATTCCGGAACAATATTCGCTTGCGGACACCGAAACTCGTTTTGAAATAGGAGATGTGCTTGCCGATAAGCCTACCCCGTTATCCAAAGATAAAATAAGTTTGTTGGTTAAGGTTAGAAGTTTTGTGGTTCCAAAACTAAATGTGCAAGAGGTTAAAGACAATTTAGTAAATAGAAGTATTCTTGACGCTACAAAATATCTGGACGGGTTAAAAAATATAGCTTCTTATGAGTTTACCGTTTGGCCTCGTCTTCCGGGATTTTTGAGCGCAACGCCTCATATTAAATCTCGCATACAGGTTGAAATTAAAAACGAGTAAATTATGGCAAAGGTTTTGGGCATTGATTTTGGAAATTCGCGAATTGGACTTGCGTTGGGGGAAAAAGAGTTAGCTACTCCTCTTAAAATCATCAATGGAAAAAACTGGCACACCGTTTTGCAAACTATTAAAAAAATTATTGAAGAAAATCGCATTTCGTATATAGTTTTAGGTATTCCTGAAAAAGAAACAATCGGTGTTAATAAATTCGGGGAATTTTTAAGAGACAATATAAATACGCCTATAAAGCTTTTTAACGAGGATTTTACCTCAAAAGAAGCTTTGGAATATTCTATCCAAATGGGGTATTCTAAAAAGGGCCGAAAGTATTTGGATGATGTTTCGGCTTGTATGATTTTGGAAAGGTTTTTTGAAACCTATGAAAATTAAAATTAAATTGCCACATTGGAAATTTTTGACCGTCGTTTTGCTATTTTTAACGGCTTTTGCGGTTTTGTATTCTTTGGGGGTGAAAAGAGCCAACCGCTACGACTTGGGAAAAGAATCTTTTAAAGAGGTTGTTATAAACAAAGGAGCTTCAGTGGAAGAGATTTCAAAAATATTGGTTAGAGAAGACTTAATAAACTCGCGCGCTTTATTTAAATTATATGTGTATATTAGTAATAAAAGTCTTCAGGCGGGGAATTTTTATGTTCCCACGAACATAAGTGTGGTGGAGTTGGCTAATCTTTTGGGTAAAGGGAGTTTTCAGAAAAAATACACTTTTTTAGAAGGTTGGCGCGTGGAGCAGATGGCAGAGCTTTTGCCTAAAGATGTCCAAAACGAGTTTCTTAAAAGCTCTTACACTAAAGAAGGGTTTATGTTTCCCGACACCTACTTTTTTCTGGAAAGCGCAATTGGGGAGGAAATTGCCCAAACTTTAAGCCAGACTTTTGAAGATAAAATAAAAGTTTTTGACAAGGAAATCAAGGCAAGTTCCCTTTCTTTGGAGGAGATTGTTATTTTAGCATCTATAATTGAAAGAGAAGCTAAAAGTTTTGATGAGAAGGCGACAATTGCTGGGATTTTGGTAAAAAGGTACCAAAACGGATGGCCTTTGCAGGCGGACGCTACTATTCAGTACGCCAAGGATTTAAACGCCTTTACTTGCGCATCTTTATCCGACTGTGTTTGGTGGCGTCCGCTATTTGCCACAGATTTGGATATAGAGTCCTCTTATAATACATACAAATATGCGGGGTTACCTCCAACACCGATATGCAGTCCCGGACTGGAATCTATAAGGGCGGTTTTGGAGTATAAAGAAACCCCATATTGGTTTTATTTAACGGGAAACGATGGGGTAACGCGCTTTTCCGAGACGGTAGAAGAGCAAACGGCTAATATACAAAAGTATTTGTAGAACGATAGAAGCGTTTGTTTTTAGGGGGTCGTATCCCTATGAAATTGGATTTGTCGATTCATTCTAATGGACTTTTGACATTTTTAAGTTTGGGATTAGTTACTTGCGTATAAAGTTGAGTAGTTCTAATGTTTTGATGTCCTAATAATTCTTGCACATACCGCACATCGACGCCATTTTCCAAAAGGTGGGTAGCAAAGCTATGGCGCAGACTATGAAAAGTGGCATCTTTTTTAACGCCAGATTTTTTAAAGGAATTTTCAAAAACTTTTTGAGCGGTTCTTGTGGTCAGTTTTCCACCCCGCTCACTTGAAAACACAAAATCGTTTTTTTCTTTGCCGGCAATAAGGTTTTGAATATCTGCTGATAACTTCTCTGGAAAAACACTAATTCTGTCCTTTTTGCCTTTTGCCTGCTTAATATGAATGGTCAATTCATGAAAATCAATGTCTTGCGCTTTTAGGCTTATTGCTTCACTAACGCGTAATCCAGCGCCATAAGCAAGCGATAGAAGTAATTTATGCTTCGTGTTTTCGGTTGCTTCAAGGATTTTTTCTATTTCACTCCTTGAAAGCACTACGGGAAGGCTTTTATTTTTCTTAGCTGATCGAATTTCTATTTTCTCATTTGTGATGTTGCGATAGTAGAATTTAACCGCATTCAGAAGCAGGTTTCTTGTTTCTGCCGATACGCCTTTCTTTTCGCAAAACAGTAGAAAGTCTTTGATGTTATCTCTATCCAATATTTCAAGATTATCCTTTTTATAAACAAAATATTCCTTGAGTCCGTAAAGGTAACTTTTTATGGTTTTGCTACTGTAATTGCGGATTTTTAATTCCCGTTCTGTTTGCCCTAATTGTTGTTGCATAATTGTTTTATTTTGGTAAAATAAAAACAGATCTAACTTGACTAGAGATTAACATGTGTTCGTATAATACGCAATTTAATGATGATATTATGAAAACACTTCGCCTAAAAACGAGTTAGCCAACATCGCTGCGCTTGTTGGCTAATGTGTTGCGGATTCGCTGTTGCCTCGTCGCTTCGCGACATCGGCTAACAGCGGGATATACGAAATTTTTTCCCGCTTCGCAGGAAAAACCTTCGTATCATCCGCAACACATTATGTGCCATCCATCTTTTATTATTTTTATGAGAGGAGGTGAGTGAATGTGAAAAAAACAAAGAAACCTTGGTTGGCCGCAATATTAAACCTTATTCTTTCCGGTGTAGGATATATTTATAACGGCAAGAGAGTAGTTTTTGGTGTGCTTATCCTAATTTCATCAGTTATCTCTTACATTGTTGAGGGTTCTGACCTTGATATCTTAAGTTCTGAAGTAAAAGTTATCGCAGTTACCGCATATCTTGTTATGGCTATAGCTTTTTCTTACGATGCATATCGGGAAGCAAAAGAGATAAACGAGGGGGAATAGAATAAAAGATGGACAGCGCATAACACGGGCTATACGGAAAATTTAAAACAATTTTCCCAAATCCTGCTAAAATCGGAGCAGGACTTCGTATAGCCCGAAACGTTGTTCGAAATAATGTGGTAACGCATTTTTCCGAGACGATAGAGGAGCAAACGGCTAATATACAAAAGTATTTGTGAGAAAAAAGAGTTGCCAAAAAGGGACTACCCCGTCCGCCAGCTGGCGGACGGGGTAGTCCCTTTTTTAATCCTCCCGCGAGACCCCATACACATGATTGCAATTTGTGTGTTAATAGAATAAAGTAAAAATGTGACGCGAAAAGAATATTTTCAAGTTATTTATGATGGGTCTGCCTTAAAATCTAACGAGATGGATGTAAGGGATTTGGCTCCTGCTCTTCTTGCCATAAGCGACATTCTAGATGAAGCAAATAAAATAACCAATGGGGATAAAACAAAAGTTCAAGTAAATGTAAAAGGCTCATTTAAAACGGGATCCTTCAGAATTGACTTTTCTTTAATTCAGGGCGGAATTGATGGTCTTACTTATCTTTTTAATTCAGAACAAGCTAGCGCGGCAGCAAACTTACTTCAGATCCTAGGCTTTATTGGGGTGCCAAGCACCTTCGGACTTATTGGGCTTTTATTAAAGTTAAGAAATCGTAAGATTAAAAAAGTGGTAAAAGAGGGGCACAATAAAACTGTTATAGAAGTTGAAGATGAGAAGATTGAAACCCACCCAAAAGTAATTGCCTTGTTTTCAAATGTTAAGATTAGGATTGGATTACAAAAAATTATTACGGAACCATTGTCTAGGGAGGGCGTAGAAAGTTTTAGTATAAAAAAAGGTGGCCAAGTTAACACAGTAAAAACCGAAGAAAAGGATTACTTTAAACTATCAGACATACCAGATGAACCACTTAGAGATGGGGTAAGAGAGGTCTATTTGAGAGCGTTATCTGTTATTTTTGTTGAAGGGAACAAATGGAGATTTAGCGATGGAACTAATGAGTTCTATGCTACAGTTAAAGATGAAAAATTTGTGAAAGATGTGCAGGAAAACAAAATTTCTTTCACGAAAGACGATACCTTCAAAGTAAAATTAAGAGAGAAACAATGGATAACTGATACGGGACTTAAAACAGAACATGAAATAGAAGAAGTTATAAGCCACCGTTCTGTAGCAAAACAGATTAAATTGCCTTTTGAGGAAAATGAAAAAGACACTAAGCAAAAAGGATAAAAAAAATTAAAGTGGGGAATATAGATTACACTTTTTGTATTTTGGGGTGGGCTGTCCCAAGAAGTGGGACAACTGAAGTTAAAATCTTTGACTGGGCAAGCGTCCACAACGGAAATATCTAAAAAGAAAAAAGTGCCAAGTGTTTTCAGCAACAAGTGGCGCTTTGTGGGTGGAGTAGGCTAGTCGGTAGCGTTGAGGTCTTCCAACCACACCTTAAAAGACTCCGCCAGCAATTCGCAGATTTCATCCGCATCCTTTCCCGGTTCTGGACAGTCTTTGCAGTACACTGCAATAGATCTATCCGCTCTGGAATTGTCTATTTTTTTCTCATCCGTTCCCCAAGGGAACAGAACAGCAACGCTTCCTGCTCCTTTGTTGAAAACAAGTCCCCAAAACCACATATACTTGTCATCTGTTGTGGGGCAAAGGATTTGTTTGTATCCCGCTACCCTTCTTCCGCTCTCTTCCAAGCACTGTCCATTGAAATTTGTAGTTCCACTGTCGTATAGTCTATTTAGCTCCTCTATAGCTTTTGGGAAATAAGGAAAGCCAAATCCCGCCAGTTCTGCTGTCGGATGTTTTTCCAAACTCATTTTACCGCTCCTTTCTCTTTGGGAGGATTTTATTAGCAACTCAACAGTTGCTTTGGCTGTTATTAAAGGAAATTTTAGCACAAGGGAGATAAGAAGTAAAGACCATGCAGGAAATATCAGTTTAATTGGAATTTCATTGGGGTGCGGACCCCTTCGGGGTACCGACCCCTAAAACAATTACCCTTTGAAAAAGATAAAGACTTTGTTAAGATGGTATTATGATATCCCTGTCCAAAATATCCACAAACGGTAAATTTATGTTTTTAGCTTACGACCACGGCTTGGAACACGGTCCCTCCGATTTTAATGATGTAAATGTAGACCCTAACTATATTCTGGACATTGCCGTCAAAGGCGGTTTTAGCGCTGTTATCCTTCAAAAAGGCATTGCCGAAAAATATTATGCCCCCTCAAAGAATAATGTTCATTTAATTATTAAACTCAACGGTAAAACCAATCTTGTTGAAGAGGAACCTTATTCCGCTCCGTTGTGTACGGTGGATGAAGCTATAAAACTAAAAGCTTCCGCGGTTGGCTATACCTTATATGTTGGTAGTAAGTTTGAGAGTATGATGTTTAAAGAGTTTGGCAGAGTGGTGGAGGAGGCCCATTCAAAAAACATTCCTGTTATAGCGTGGATGTATCCGCGGGGGAAAGCGGTAAAAGGTAGAGAAGATTCAAGAGAAATTTTGGCTTATTCGGCAAGAGTTGGTCTTGAACTGGGAGCGGATATCTTAAAACTTCATTATGCGGGCAATGTCCTTGACATGGAATGGGTGGTAGAAAGCGCTGGAAAAGCAAAAGTTGTTATTTCTGGAGGAATGAAAGAATCGGAAAAAGAATTTTTAAAGGACTTAAAAGACGCTATGAAAGCAGGATGTTCCGGAGTAGCGGTGGGGAGGAATGTTTGGCAGAGAAAAACCCCCCTGCCTTTTGTTAATGAGATTTATGGAGTAGTAATGTGTGGATAGTATATTGGTTTTAGATAACATCTCAAATGTCAAATTTCAAAACTCAAAGCCACAACTTAAATATCAAATCTAATTTTAATGCAACTGTGTGAGCTATGGCGAGATTTAAGTTTTGACATTTGGATTTGATATTTGAGTTTTGCGTTTTGAGATTTGGCTTATGCTTGATTTACTAACTTTTGGACATACAACTACAGATGTTTTTTTGGAAATTTCAGAGGCAGTTGTTAAATGCGATGTGAACCATAGAAACTGCCAAATTTGTTTGGATTATGCTGAAAAAATCCCAGTTAAGTCTTTTCACCGCACAATAGGAGGTAACGCCCCTAATACCGCAGTTGGCGTATCCCGCCTTGGCCTTTCCGTAGGTATCGTGTCCAATATTGGAAAAGACGCTAATGGAGACTTCGTTCTTGAGGTTTTGAGAAAAGAGAAGATAAAAGATTTAAAATACATTAAACGAGATGGTTTTGGAACGGATTATTCCACCATTATAAATTTTAAGGGAGAAAGAACAATTTTAGCGTTTCATGAAAAACGAAAATATGTTTTTCCTTCAAATACAGTTTCTGCTAAGTGGGGGTATTTAAGTTCTATGGGGGAAGATTTTGAAAAATTTAATGAAAAGTTTTTAGATTGGGCTAAAAAGTGCAATGTCAAAATAGGTTTTAACCCCGGAATTTATGAGCTTAAGGCGGGAGTTTCTAAAATAAAAAATGTTCTCTCTGTTTGCGAACTTTTAATAGTAAATAAAGAAGAAGCGGAAAGTTTAGTTTTGAGCGGGTCCATAACTTTGAATAAAGATATAAAGGAACTTCTTACCGGGCTTTTTAGTTTGGGGCCAAAAATTGTGGTTATTACTGATGGGAAAAACGGAGCGTACGCTTACGACGGCGCCGAGTTTTTGAAGAGGTCTGTTTTTCCGGGGACGCGGGTAGAGATGACTGGGGCGGGAGATTCGTTTAGTTCGGGGTTATTATCCGCCCTTATTTACGGTAAAAGTGTAAAAACAGCGCTAAGATGGGGTTCGGCAAATTCTTCTTCGGTTATTCAAAAAGTGGGGGCGATTGAAGGACTTTTAACAGAGTGGCAAATGTATAAGGTGTTACGGGCAAACCTTTCCCCATAATCCCCTTTTCTCTTCTCGCGATATCCTTTCCGCTTGCAAAAATGTTTCTTGGTACGCTACATCCGGCGGAAAAGTTGATACTTTAGCATACCCTTCTCTAACTAAATATTCATTAACAAACATCCCGTCCACAAATACATATCTAAGAAGCCTATCATATTTATCGGTTTCGGAAATATCCTTTTCAAGTTTTACAATTTTCCCCTCAACCAACTCTTTGTTTTTGTCCAGGGATTTTTCCGCAAAACATTTTGTTGTTCTGTTCTTGCTGTTCATTTCCGGGCTATTTATTCCAATGTATCTAACTTTTTCTCCGGTTTCCAAAACAATAGTATCCCCGTCGATAACACGAGTTACCTTATATTGTCCTTCTGGAAGTTCTTTAACAGGAGGTGTATTCTCCTTTTCTTTCCAACCAGTCCACAGCAAGTTTATGCCAACTATAAGTAGGGTTAGTAATAAGGTAAAAATGGATTTTTTTCTTAATTTCATTATTTCCATTGTACATCATATAACCATTCAACCATTCTTTTACCTTTTGAGATTGCTTTGTCAGTCACTTCGTTCCTTTCTCGCAATGACGGGGGTATTAATTATTAGTTGGGGGCATGCCCCTATGAATCCAAAACTACTCAAGTTCTAGCAGATTTTTCTTTTCCTCAAAAACGATTCTGAATTGTTTGAAAAACGCTTCTCTTCCCAGTAGATTAAAGGAGACCAAATACTCATGAGAAAAAACCACGGGACAGATAAACTTCTTGCCTGCAATTTCTATCTCTAGTTTGTGGACATATCCTTTGATTCTTCCACCAACTCCTCCTAGATAAGTTTCTTTGCCATTTTCTATTGCAATTCCAAGTTGTTCGGCAATCTCATCTTTAAACACAGAAATAGTTGCTCCTGAATCAATTAAAGCGTGAAACTTGAGTTTTTTACCACCCGCGGATACATACAGAGGAATTGCTGGGAAATACCCCTCGCCATTATAATAATACTTGAAAATAGCAGGGGTGTTTTTCTTGCTCATAAGATATAGGGACCTTCGCCTTTATAGGGCACTTTGAAAGCGGCAGCAACTTTTTCGTCGGGAATCTTGTTTTTAGTATCAGAAGTTACCAGAGGACTTATTTCTTTTAATGTTTTGCCGACAGCGATTATTCTATCTTCCAAAACCGCTACCCATTTTCCAGCGTATTTTCCCATATTTTTAGTAGAAGTATTTATCTTTTCCATAGTATGTCCATCTTAACAAAAATTGAAAGAAGAAGTCAAACACTAGTTGCGTGGCGTCATTGCGAGCGGAGCGAAGCAATCCCGATGGGATTGCCCTCGTTAGGCTAAATTATTTTGCATTTGGGACTTTAACTCCTTCTAATCCTGTGGCATAATATATTTAATGGGAAGAAGGAGAAGAAAAAGGTCTCTAAAATTTAAAATAGAAAAAGATGTGTTGTTGTCTTTAATATCTGTTTTCCTGCTTTTAGTGGCGGGGTTGTTGTTCATTTCCCTTTTTGCGTCCGCGGGCAGTATAACCTCAATATTTAAAGAGATTTTAGGCGAGGTTTTTGGTTCCACCGCGTTTTTTGTACCGGTTTTTATTACTTATTTTGCCTTACTGCTTATAAGGACTTTGCGGTTTAGACTTTTACAGACACGGCTTTTAGTTGGTTTGTTTCTTTTGTATGTTTCTGTAACAGGTATTTTTTCTCAAAAGGCGGGTCTTGTTGGTATGAAAATATTTAATACTGCGACAAACGCTTTTGGAGAAATTGGGGCGAGTATAGCTTTTGTCGGCTTTTTTGGCATATCCGTAATTTTAATATTTAATTTAAGTCTGGATTCGGTTTTTGACTTTTTTGAAAAAGTTTTTCATAAGCTTCCAAAATTTAAATTTCTTCTGCCAAAAAATATAGCTTTAATAAAAAAGGATATGGTGCTTGAAGAAAAATCTTCCAGCGAAGATGAAACAGACAAAGATTTTGAGGAAGATAGGGCAGAAGAATTTAAAATAGTACCCAACATATCCGAACCTGTTATTAATGGAGGTTCCCATAAAGAGATGGGAGTGGTTAGAACTCCCATCAAGTCAAACATTCCTTATCCCGACAGAGTTTGGGAATATCCGCCTTTAGATGTTTTAGTTGACGCGCCTCCTGTTGCCGCCGATAGGGGAAATGTAAAAGAGCGCGCGCAAACTATAGAAAAAACCTTGGAATCTTTTGGAATTCGTTCACACATTGTTGAAATAAATATGGGGCCCACGGTTACGCAGTACGCTTTGGAGGCCGCCAAAGGCACCAAAATAGCGAGAATCACTAACCTAGCAAACGATTTAGCTTTATCTTTGGCGTCTCCAAATGGTATGGTTAGAATAGAAGCCCCTATACCGGGAAAATCGTTAATAGGTATTGAAGTGCCTAATTTTTCGCCTTCTCTGGTTACTTTAAAAAGTATTTTGAGTTCCGAAATTATGAAAAATACCCGTTCAAAACTTGCGGTGTCGCTGGGGCACGATGTTTCGGGCAAACCTTTTATTGCGGATATTGGCAAGATGCCACATGTTCTTATCGCAGGCAGTACCGGAAGCGGGAAATCTGTTTTATTAAATTCTTTTATCACCACGCTTTTGTTTAGGTGTTCGCCAAATGAGTGTAAATTTATATTAATTGACCCTAAGAGAGTAGAGTTTGCTTCTTATGCGGACATTCCTCATTTATTGACTTCGGTGATAGTAGAACCCGAAAAAGCGGTACCCGCTTTAAAATGGGCAGTTATGGAAATGGATAGAAGATATAAATTATTTGAGAACGCTAAAGTGCGCAATGTTGATGCTTTTAATGAAATGTCGGGGTTTCAGGCGCTACCTTATGTGGTGATTTTTGTGGACGAGCTTGCTGAACTTATGAGTTTATCTAAAACCGATGTGGAAAAATCGGTTTGTCGTTTAGCGCAAAAATCTCGGGCTACCGGTATCCATTTAATATTGGCAACGCAAAGACCTTCGGTGGATGTTTTAACTGGTTTAATTAAAGCCAATATCCCCTGCCGAATTTCGTTTAATGTTACAAGTCAAGTAGATTCTCGCGTTATTATAGATATGGCGGGGGCAGAGAAATTGTTAGGTCGTGGAGATATGTTGTATGTGCCCCCGGATGCCTCAAAACCAATTAGACTCCAAGGTTCGTATGTTTCAGATGGCGAAATAGGGCAGTTAACAACTTTTCTAAAAAGTTCCAACATAGCTCCGGAATATTTGAGTGATGTAACTGAACATATCGCAAAAAGGGGCGGTCGAATGGATATTAGTTCTGGAGACGACTCTTTGTTTAGAGAAGCGGTTGAAGTGGTTGTTCAGTATGGCAAAGCCTCTTCGTCTTTGCTCCAGAGGAAATTAAGCATTGGTTATGCCAAAGCGGCGCGCGTTCTTGATGAAATGGAAGAAAAAGGTATCGTTGGACCACAAGATGGCAGTAGACCGCGAGATGTTTTAATTAACGATTCCACAGATGTTTTTGGAGAAGATTAAACTATGAAAAAAGCGGGCGAGATATTAAAAGAAAATAGGCTCAAGAAAAACCTTTCCCTAAGCGAAATTTCGCAGGAATTGAGAATACACATTAGATTTTTGGAAGCTATTGAAAATGCAGATTATTCCGTTTTTTCGGATGCTGTGCAGATAAAAGGGTTTATAAAAAACTACTCGCGATTTTTGGGATTAAATGAAGGAGAGGTAATGGCTTTTTGGAGGAGAGAATATGAGGAAAAACAGGTTAAACCAGCGGAAGGCATTAAACTTATAATGAAACCGTTATTTACGCCAAAACTTTTAGTTACGCCTGGGATGGCGCTTTTTATTGTAACTTTAATTTCTATTCTTGGGTTTTTGGGGTACCTTTTTTATCAGTACCGCTCTTTTGCGGGAGCGCCATTTTGGCGATTGAAAGCCCTTCCACAGACTTATCCATTAACGAATCGTTTGTGGATGTTTTTGGAAAAATAGATAAAGACGCGGAACTTTTTTTAAACGGGCAGAGGATTTCTATGGAAAAGGAAGGCAGTTTTGCGGTTAATGTATCCCTTTCCGAAGGAGTTAATGTTCTTAATTTTAAGGCTTTAAATAAGCTAGGAAAAGAAGCTGTGGTTACAAGAACAGTATTAGTTGACAACCCTGTTAACCAGAATCAAGTTTTGGGAACGGTTATTCCTGTGGAAGAACCTAAGGAAGAGCAGATATATTTTAAGGTGGAGGTGGAAATATTAAACACGGCTTCGTGGATTAGCGTTATTGGGGATGGAGAAACTTTGTTTCCGGGCGGAGTAATGCTTAAAGGCGTTAAGGCGGAATTTACGGCAAAAGATTTTATAACAATAAAAGCTGGAAATGCTGGCGCGGTTAAAGTATACTTAAATGGAAAAGATTTAGGGGTTTTAGGGGAGGATTTATCAGTTGTTGAAAAAACTTTTAGGAAAGACCAAATTCAATAGAAAGCAGGATTTTGGCGCGATTAGTTTTGCCACGGAGTCTATAACGCCCGTTAAAGCGTTTGCTTTTCTCGCCACACTTTTTTTAATTGTTGGGCTTTTGTTGAGTGTAAATAGCATAAAAAACAGCAGTTTTTTAAAATCAATGGCGGCGGGAACTGGTGTGGGGTCGCGGGTTTTTTGCGGAGCGTCCCTGCTTTGTAGTGATGGAAAGTGCGAAGGAGAAGTTTGGAAAGAATGTGATAATTGTCCCAAAGGAAAAGCAAAGGCGGTAATGGAAACAATTTGCGGAGAATATGTTAAATCGGAGTGTAATTTAGAATCGGCATTGTGCGAATAGCGATTATTCGGTATTGACTGCTAACAAGTGTTTGTGTTTTACTTAAAGAGTAAGGATAAAACTGCCCATGGACCTTCAAATTATACTAATTTTGGTAATAGTTCTTTTAACAATAACTCTTGTTGCGGTAGGGGTTTATTTAGTTCTTGTTTTAAAAGAACTAAGGTCAACTATTGCTAGGTTTAACGATATTTTAGAAACTGCTGATAAGGTTGTAACCTCGTTGTCTTCCCCTGTAATGGGCTTAAGCGCTGCTTTGGGGGCATTTACGCAAGGATTTAAAGTTTTCAAAAGTTTAAAAGATTTAGTTAGCAAAGGAGATTCCGATGAGGACGAATAATATCCCTCAAACAGAAAAAGGCGGGAGCGGTTTTTTTTCGGGTGTTATGATAGGGGCGGCGCTTGGGGCTTTAGCCGGGGTGCTTTTCGCGCCGGGACCGGGGGACGAGACAAGAAAAAAACTTAAAGCCGCTAAAAAAAAGGTGGAAAAGACGGTTGGTCCTATTGTAGAAGAATTTACCACAACCATAAGTCCTTTGGTAGAAGATGCCGTTCAAAAGGTTGAGCCTGTGGTTAAAAAGGTTGCGGATAGCGCTAAAAAAGAAGTGTCTACAAAAGATATTAAATCTTCTCTTTCTTCTGCCAAAAAACGGTTTTTCAAGAATATAAAGAAGTAAAGTTAAAAATCCTTTGCAAACGACAGCCCTTTAATATAATATAAGGTTAATGGAAAATTTGCGGTTTAAAGACACTCTATTTAACAAAATTGCCAATCTTTCTTCCGAGGACAAAAAGGTTTTTGATAGAATTTTTAAGGTAAATACGGTAGAGGGAGGTTTAGTTGTTCCTGATAAAATGAAAGCGTGGGTTGTTTCGCAATTTGGGTCTTTGGGGGCTATTGAAAACCAAACTATTGTTAAAGCGGTAAATCTTATAACTTACGAGGGTTCCGTTTTTAATGATGTGCGGTCCAAAAGACCCGATGTAAAAATATCTTTAGGCGAGGTTTTTGATTTTAAAGAGTGTGGTGGGGAAATGTTGTGCGCGCCTCTTGATAACACTCCAGAAGATGTGTTTGGCAGAATAAAAGGCAAACATTGTGTTACCGCAGGCAATGTGGCTAAAATAGACGGGTTTCACGGAATAATAATTTTTAAGGACCACAATCCTCTGGACTTTACGGTGGAGAAAATACACGATTATTTTGAAACTGCCAACAGCTATTTCAAAAAAGCAAACGAGTATGACAAAAGTTTTGTTTATCCTTTCTTTATGTGGAATTGTTTATGGAAAGCGGGAGCGTCCATCATTCATGGACACGCTCAAGTTACGGTTGCAAGGGATGTTACCTATTCCAAAATAGGTCTTTTAAGAAACAGGTCGTTATGGTATCAGGAGGAATACAAAGCCAACTATTTTGACGATATTTTTGATATTCATAGTAAATTGGGATTGGGGTTTATGATGGAGGATGTAAAAGTAATGGCGGATTTGTGTCCTATCAAGGAAAAAGGAATTACTTTATACGGCAAAAGTTTTGACGGGTCGCTTTCTTTTGCGGTTAATAGTATATTAAGGGCGTTGGTAAGCAAGTTTGGTGTGAGAAGTTTTAACTTAATTGCTATACCTTCCCCGATAACTGAAACTTACGAAAGTTGGGAGCATATGCCGATTATTCTTCAGATTGTTGACCGAGGGAGTTTAGAAACCCGCCACTCCGATTTTGGTTCAATGGAGCTTTTTGCCCAGAGTGTTGTGGGCTTTAATCCCTACAATTTGGTGGAAGATTTAAAGAAAGAAGTTTTGCAAGGATAACTTATATGGAAGATATAGAAAAACGGATAGCCGCAATATTGAAGGCTTTAAAAATTGAGGACAAGAAAAATCAAATAATCGCCATTAAAAAAGAAATGGAGAACCCCGTTTTTTGGGAGGATAGAGAAGCGGGGGTTGCTAAATCCAAGCTGTTGGCAAGTTTGGAAAGGATTGTAGACGAAATAGACTTTATTGAACTTTTACAAACAGAGAAAGATACAGAAAATCTTAAAATACAGCTTAAATCTTTGGAAACCAAAACCTTTTTGCGTGGGAAGTATGATTTAGGGAACGCTTTTTTATCAATTCATGCCGGTCAAGGCGGAACGGAGGCTTGCGATTGGTCGGAAATGCTTTTTAGGATGTACACTCGTTTTTGCGAGAAGAAAGATTGGGGTGTTTATGAGATTGCTAAAACGGCAGGGGATGAAGCGGGCATAAAATCCGCAACTTTGCATATTGTTGGATACGCAAGTTATGGGTATTTAAAATATGAGGCGGGAGTTCACCGACTTGTTAGACAAAGTCCTTTTAATGCAGACAATTTGAGGCAGACTTCTTTTGCGCTTGTGGAGGTGGTACCCGAAATTTCTGGGGATATAGCTATAGAGATTAAGCCGGAGGATATTGAATTTACCGCTTCTCGTTCGGGAGGGGCGGG
>JAHIUT010000039.1 GCA_018817085.1 Patescibacteria group bacterium
CTAAAATAACTCTATTATCTGTAGGGATTCTCACCGGGTCGCAGATTTGGGAACAGATTCGTTGCGCCGCCCATATAGAAACACCAAAAATTGCAAGAACGCAAGCCAATATCTGGTAAATCTTTATATGTATGCGCATCCTCCACCAACTTGTTCACAACTTCTTGGACATTTTTCCCCCGCCGTTGGGCAACAACCGCCGCCTCCGCAAGGTAGTCCAAATCCACTTCTACTTGCACCATAATTTTGTTTCTCATCTCTCACCTCCAAAAAATAGATTGGGCTCCAACTCTACGATCTCCACATCTCCGTAGCAATGGAACATATTGTGGATAAAGTTCTTACTATATTACCATACAACTCACAAATATCAAAAAGCGTGGGAAATCAAAAATTTATGGTATGATTGAAGTATGATGAAACAAAATTTTTCCGCTGGGGGGGTTTTGGTCAACAATCAAAATCAAGTATATTTAATCTACAAAAAAACCCGGGATGAGTGGGCCTTACCAAAAGGCGGGATTGAGAAAGGCGAAACGGAGTTGGAGGCCGCCGAGAGAGAGATTAAAGAGGAAACCGGCTACCAAAGTATTAAAGCGTTGGTTCAAAAACCAATCAAGACATCAACTTGGACATTTACCCGCGAAGGCAATGATGAAAAAGAACAAAAGACCACCTATTATTTCCTGTTTCGGCTCAGAAGTAAAGACAGGATGAAAACCCCAGAAATGAATGCGGAAGGTCTCGCCGGCGATTGGTTTTCTTTTGAAGAGGCAATCGAAAAAACCTCTCTTGACAATGTTAAAGAGGTCTTGGAAATGGCTAAAAGAGGATGCCGTATCAAAAATGGTTGATATTTTAGATAAAATTTGGGAGATTTAGATTATCTTTTTTAGTCATTTCCAACGGTCTCTTTCCATTAAGATGTTTAAATGGTTCTCTGCAATCTGTGAATTTGCTCAACCTTCTCCTAAGAACAAAACCGTTAAGCCAAACACTTGCGGATTTGAATGATTGAAATCCTTTTATTGCCTTTGTTCTTTGTTCAAGTTGCGCGTTATATGATTCAATTAGGTTAGTGGTATTTGGCGCGCCTTCAAACTGATGATAGTTTGTGAGTTCTTTTTTTCTTATCATCAAATCTTCAATCCAAAAAAGGCAACGAGGGTCGTTTCCATAAATTTTGTATAGATTGGTTACAGCCCAAGTGAAGCTGACTAAGTCTAATCTGTTGGTAAAAAGGCAATCTATATCAAAGAAAAAGTTTCTATATTTCTCGCAAGATCTAATTCCCAAATTCCTTCTAATGGATTCTTTGTAGTGGTTAAGACAGAGTTGGAAGACTGCGTTTGGATATACATATTCCAAAGCCATTCTTATGGCTTTATTATCATCGGAGACGAGATATTTAAGATTGTACCCAAGGTTTTTAATTGCGGTAAAATAGTTTTTGCAGGCTACATAACTTTCTGATGGAGCAAGGATAAAATGAGGGATATCGTGAGTTTGGTAATCCACACCCCAAAGGATTGGGATATCTTTTTTATATCCCTTAACACTTATGAACTTACCATCAAAGACGAGGAATCCTCCGAATTTTGGCATATTGCAAAGGCGGGTAGTTACGAGAGAGCAAGTTGGGAGTTTTAGGAGTTTTTTATTACAGATACGGAAGATGGTCATAGGGGATTTTTCGGTTTCGCGGGATATTTTTCGTAGAGGCATTCCGTCCAAGTAGGAAATTAATACTGATTGGGGATTTAATTTTTTGGAATAGTTATGGGTAAAAGTTTTTTTACATTTTCTGCAGAGGAATCTTTGAGAATTTTTTCTTTTACCGAATCCAACTACTTTAAAATTAGAGAGGCATTTTGGGCAGTTAGGTTTTGTTATTTTTTTTAATCATGAGGGGTATTTTAACCTAAAATTGAGGCTGATGCGCATATTTTATTGTATTAAAGGGAAGAAGTGCCAATTTTATCAACCATTTTTGATACGGCGCCTATTGCTTGGGCAGATATGCTGGTTTTTTGGGACACACCCATTTCTCTACTCAGTTTTGCGATGGAAGCAAGGAGTAGCATCCCGATTTTGGTTCTAGTTCCTGGAATAATAAGCGATTTTGAAGAGAAGTTTCCACAGACAAATGTCCATTTCGAATCCAATGCTTTGTGTGCAGGACGGGATTTTTTGGACAGGGTGCAGGAACCTCTGTCCGCATGATCAAAACAGGACCTTGGGGGCGCATTTTTGCTATCGCGCGCCAAGGTCCTTTAATGTTATAATCCTTTTATATGAGTAAACCTATCGTTGCCCACATATCTACAACTTATCTTAAACCTTCCGAAACATTTATTTATTCTTTTGTACATAACCATAAAAATTATGAACCATACATAATTTGTGAAGAGTGGGTTAATAAAGAAATGTTCCCTACAAAAAATGTGTGGGAAATGCCTAAACTTTCTATGCTGGAAAGAGCGGAGAACCTTATTTCAAAACAACTTTTAATTCGCAATACTGCGTCCGAGAAAAAATATTTGTCCCAGTTATCCAAAATTAAACCTAATATCCTCCTTGCCCATTTTGGGCAAATAGGTATGTACGCTACCCCTCTAAAAGAAAAATTAAATGTTCCTTTGGTTACTTATTTTTATGGAATAGATTTAGACTATCGCAAACTTGCCGTTGAGCTTGGAAAATCGGGAAGTAACAAGATTCATATTCCCATATTGTCAAGGAAGGATTACTGGCGAGATGGATATAAAAGATTATGGGAAAAAGGAGACGCTTTTTTAACTTTTTCGGCAAAATCCCGCGCGTATTTAATTTCGGTGTTAGGCGCTCCAGAAGAAAAAGTATTTAGCATTCCGGGCGGAATTAATCTGTTCCATTTTAAATTCAAACAAAGAACTTTACCAGAAAATGGAGAAATAAAATTTGTTACTGTTAATCGCTTGGTTGAAAAAAAGGGTGTGGAATACGCCATAAAGGCAATGCCTTATATTCTTAAAAAATACCCAAAAGCCACTTACGATATTATGGGAAAAGGTCCCCTGCTTGAAAGTTTGCAGGCGTTAGTGGATAAATTGGGAGTAGGAAGAAGCGTAAAACTTTTAGGGTTCACTCCAGACGAGGTCCTTATTAAAAAACTGGACGAGGCTAATGTGTTTTTAAACCCTTCCGTTACAGCTAAAGATGGGGATATTGAAGGTTGGGTTAATGTAACTTTAATGGAGAGTATAGCTTCCGGTCTTCCAGCGATAGCCACTTATGAATCGGGTTCCGAAACAATTTTGCCTGGGTTTAGCGGGTATATTTGCGCTGAAAGAGACGAAAAAGATTTAGCTGAAAAGGTTTTAATGCTTTTGTGCGATATCAAAAAATATGAGCAGATGAGCAGAAATTGTCGTTCCCTTGCGGAAATGAGCTTTGACGCCAAGAAACAGACCCAGAGGTTGGAGGGGTTGTTTGACTTAATATTAAACTCAAATCTCAAAACGCAAAACTCAAAACCACAACTTTAAATCTCAAATCTTAAAGGCTATTAATAAGATTTAGGGTTTTGAGATGTGGATTTGAGATTTGACATTTGAGTTTTGAGATTAGCAAATGAATTTTTGTATTCTAATCCGTTCAACAACTTTTCATAATAAATCTGGCGGGCTTGAAACCCAAAACAAGACCCTTTGTGAAGGTTTAGCAAAGAAGGGGCATAAGGTTGTTGTAATATCAACCTCAACTCTATCCAACCCCCGAGGTTGGACGAAGGAGAGCGGAGTTCAATATTTTTTTGTTAACGCGCCTTCTGGAATTTACAGCAAAAAGTGGTGGGAGGAAAGCGCTAAAGAATTTAGAAGACTTAATAAAAAAGATAAATTTGATGTAGTAATAAGCCAAAGTAGCGCGGGAAAAGCAGTATTTGCTGGCAAGTCGTCCTTTAGGAAAATAGCGGTTAGCCACGGTACCGCTTTGGGCGAATTAAAGACGCGTGTAAAATCCATAAAAAGTTTAAGAAATATAGCGCGAGTTATCCTTAAGGATATCCCAATGGTTGTTAGCGGATATTATGACGATTTACAGGTTTTTAAAAATGCCGATAAAATTGTTTGCGTAAGCTCTTTATTAGCGGATATGTTGCTTAAAGAATATCCTTCCGTAAAGAGAAAAGTGGTTGTTATAGATAATGGAGTAGACGAAGAGAAGTTCAAAATACAAGATACAAAATACAAGATACTAGATACAAGAAATTTATTCACGCTTTTGTATGTGGGTAGAATTGTGGAAGAGAAGGGAATACCCCAATTGCTTGAGGCAAGCGGAAAACTTCAATCTTTGGTTCCTAATCTTCAAGTATTAATCGTTGGCGGAGGCAAAGATTTGGATAAATTTAAGCTTCTCACAAAAAAGCTGAAAATTGAGGATGTCGTTAATTATGTGGGTGAGGTAGGGAACAGTCAAGTTGTTGAATACTACAAAAAATCTGATGTTTTTGTTTATCCAAGTTTAAGGCAGGAAGGGTTTCCTATGGTTTTAGCCGAAGCTATGATGTGCGGTCTTCCCATTATCGCCTCTCGTATTGGCGGGATTTCAAGCGCTATTGAAAATAATAAAACGGGAGTTTTGGTACCTCCGGGGGATGTTCAAGAGTTGGTTTTGGCTATAAAAAACCTTTACGATAACCCCTCTTTAAGAAAAAGTATATCCCAAAACGCCAAGAGCAGGGCGGAAGAAAACTACAGCCAGGAAGCAATGGTTGCGAAATATCTCAAAATTATGTAGATACAGGTCTTTTGGGGTGCTGACCCCTAAATGCAATCCTCGTCATTGCGAACCGCCTACTGGCGGGGAAGCAATCTCAACTATGGTGTGGTAAAATTACCTAATATGAAACCTTTTAATATTCTGCGAGTTGTGTACGACTGGCCTCCGCCGTGGGATGGACTGGCCCCCGCGCCTTACGAGCTTTCTAAATCTCAAATTGCGTTGGGAAATAAGGTTATTGCTTTAACAGGAGGTCTAGGAGGAAGAAAATTTATCCATAGAAAATTTAAAAAAGTGGAGGATAATGGGAGGCTTGTTGTTTATAACCTGCCGCGAGCTATCAAAAAATTGGGTCCTTTTTTTACCACTTCCCTATTTGTTATTCCTTATTATTTAGTTTTGCGGATTTTTAGAAAAGTTAATATTGTCCATGGACATGGGCATATTATGCTTTGGTTTAATGTTTACAAACTTATTTTTGGCAAGATAGATAAAATTCCATACATTGCCCATTTTCATATAACTGGGGCTGGCAGAGAAGAACTTCTTGCCAAAAGAGGATATAAGTTAGATTTTTTTACCAAATTTGTGGAGTATCCCTTGCATAAATTATCCGATAAACTTGGAATTAGGGTGGCAGATGCCTGTATTTTTGTCAGTAAAGACCTAATTTCCGAAGCGCAAAAATTTTATAATGCCGACAAAGATAAATGTTTTTTAATGGAAAGCGGCGTTAACACCGCTATTTTTAATGAAAACCAAAAAGTTAAGCGCGAAAAAGAGATATTGTTTGTTGGTATGGTGGACTCTCGCAAAAACCCCGATTTAATAATTAGGGGTTTAAAGTATTTAAAGGGATTCAAGGCTGTTTTTGTGGGTAGAGGGTCAGAATCTTATATTAATGAGCTTATTGCCCTTGCGAAAAAAGAAAAGGTGGCGGAAAAAATAAAATTTGAAGGGTATGTTCCTTATAAAGAGTTACTGCCTTTTTATAGACGAGCGTCTGTTTTTGTTCTGCCTTCCTTATACGAAGGTCTGCCAAAAGTTGTTTTGGAGGCCCTTTCCTGCGGAACTCCTGTTGTGGCAAGCGGATTTGCGGTTAAGAGTCCTATTAATGGTTTATATATTTATGAATCCTTTACGCCTAAAGACTTGGCGGATAAAATAATATCGGTTTCTAAAGAAAGTCAAAAAGTGGATACCGAGTTTATAGAAAATTTTTACAGCTGGAATTGCAGAGCTTTGGAAATACAAAGAATATATGAAAAAATTGTCTCTCAATAAATATAGTTTCTTAATATGGGCAGTTTTTCTTTTATTAATTGCCGTTATTTATTTTTTTAATCAAGGTTATTATATAGGAAGAAACCCTTACCCCTCTGGAGACGAACCTGATTATCTTGTTGGGGCTATGAAAATAAAGGAGTATGGGGGGCCCTCAAAATTTATTTCTTATTTAGTTTCAGGAAGTTTCTTGGAGGCAAGAAAACACCCTCTTTATATGTTTCTGCTATCTTTTTTTGCAGATAAAAGTTTGGATTTTTTTGTTTATAGCAAGTTTTTTAACTTTATTTTAGGGGGCGCGCTTTTGACAATGTCGTATTTTATTATGAAGAAAATGTTTAATGTTTTTGCCGCTATTTTTTTTGTCCTCATACTTTCTTTAAGCGAATTGTTTCTTGCGGAAACAGCGCTTGTTGTTCCCGACAATTTAATGGCGCTTTTGATTTTGTTAGCCTGTTATTTTTATTATCTTGGTTTTGAAAATGTTAAAAATTTGCGGACTAAACATTGGGTTTTGGGTTCTTTTTTTTGCGGTTTGGCATACCTAACAAAACCAAATGGAATCTTTTTGCTCGTGGCATTTTTTTTAACGGCGCTTCTTTTGTTAAGAAAGAGAATTTTTAAAAGCAAATCGTTTTTTGTAGCTGTTTCGGTTTTTTTGTTGGTAACTTCTCCGCTTTTAATTAGAAATTTTGTTTTGTACAAAAATCCTTTTTATAACAACAATGTTTCGCTTTTATGGATAGAAAACAGGCAGGAAAGAAGAGCGCCCGATTTTAACCAAGCCTCTCCTACGATATTAACCTATTTTGCCGAAAAGGGTGTTGTTAATGAAATTAAGTTGTATGCCGAGAATTCTGTAAAAATGGCTTCCAATTTTTCAATGCTTATACTTTTTGGAGAATGGCGATGGCGATTTTCGTTTCCTTTGCTTTTTCTTGCCGTTTTTTCAATGATTTTGGACAAAAAAAAGAAGCGGGCTTTGTTTTTTGGAGTGTTTTTTGGCATTTCTTATCTATTCTTTGCTTATAATTACAAAGTTAGCCCGCATTATCGGCATATAATGCCCATAATTTTTATTCCTGTGGGCTATGTTTCTTTGCTTTTTGAGAGAGCTCCTTTTTTATCTTCCCGAAGGAAAAAACTTGTCTATAAAATAGCGACTATTGCGTTGGTGGCAGGGGGTCTTTTTTTTGGTTATAACAAGCTTTATACCGAAAAGAGATTAAGTAAAGAGGTTTTTGAAGGTCAAGTGGATATTAGCGCGGCTCATATCGGTACTAGGAATTGGCTTGTTTCCAATATGAAAGATAATAAGAGTTATGTTATGGGATTGGATGATAATTTTATGTTTACTTGGTACACCGATATTAAAGGTAAAAGGATTATCCAGCCATATTTTAGTTCTTTTGAAAAATTTTCCAAATTTCTTATCCAAAATAAAGTAAATTATGTAGTATTAGGTGGGCAGACCGTAAATTCGTTTCCCGAAATTTATCAAGATTATTTTGAGAAAAAGAAAAATTCTCCGGACTATTTGCGACGGATAGCTACTCCTGAAAAATGGGTAATGGTTTTTAATTTTCCGTTTGAAAACGAGGAACATTTTAAAGTTTTAATTTATGATGTGAGCGTTTTATGGAAATAAAATTTAAGCATTTAATTTTGTTTATCGGCTTTTTTGTTGTTGTTAAAATTGTATTTTTTTATTTAACTCCCGCCGAATGGGGAGACTCTTACCGTTTTTTAAGAGCGGGGGAATACCTTTCGCATTTTTCGTATCCTTTGGATGAAAAAAGGCTTCCGCTTTTCCCGTTTATTTTATCTTTCGCGTTTTTACTTAAAGTGGACCCGTTGGTATGGGGGAGAATGGCAGTTTTAGTGTTATCTGTTTTGTGTTTGATTTTTACTTTTAAATTAGGAACTCTTTTGTTAAAAAATACCAAGTCAAGTTTTTTAGCAATGGTCCTTACCGCTTTTAGCCCGGTATTTTTTTATTGGACTGGAAAAGTTTATGCGGAAGTTCTTTTTACATTTTTGGTTTTGCTCTCCTTAACTTTATATTTTGGATATAAAGGCAAGCATAAAAGTTTGTTATTAGGCTTAATGTGCGGACTAGCTTTTATGACCAGATTTGAAGGTTTTCTCCTGTTTCTGGCTATTTTGGCAGGGATATTTGTTAAGAGAAATATTAAAAATTTGCTCTTTTACTTGAGTAGTTTTTCTATTGTCTCCGCGCCTTATTTTTTATTTAGGTTTATAAATCTAAGAAACTTTTCCAGCGCCTATTTTTTGGAGCCGTCCCAATTTTCGTTTGATTTTAAAGCGGGGATAGCTTTTTTTGCGAGTCTAGCATTTTTGTTTGGGTTTATCCCGCTTTTGGATTTGTCCTCGTTAAAAAAATTCCTAACCAAGAAAAACATTGGCAATCTTCTCCCTATTTTAGTATTTGTTGTTTTGGAACTTTTGCTTTCGTTTGTATGGCAAGCGGCAATCCCACGCCTTTTCGTTCCAATAATTCCACTGCTTTCCCTTGGATTAGCAAAGAGGATTACGGCTGTCCCTAAAATTAATTTTAAAAATATGGTCTTTTATGTGGCGATGTGGGCTTTGTTTTTGTTAGGGAGGTTTTATGTACGCTTGCCGTTTTTGGTATTTGGGAAGCTCGTGTTAATTCCTTTGTTGTTAAGTTTTATTTATGCGCTATTTTTGCATTTTAGAAAACAATCTTACTTATATTTACTTATTATCGCAGGTATTCTCTCTTCGCTTCTTGTCGCTTATTTTTTTAAAAATGTGTATAAAACCGTTTATCAAGCCGCCCTTTTTGGGCAAACTTTGGAAGGGAAAATTGCTTATAGCGATGAAACAGGGGTAACAAATTGGTATTTAAAAGAAGGTAAAGGGGTGTTTTATGATTTGGATTATTCCGAAGAGGGAGAATATAAATGGTTGCTTGAAAATGATATTTCTTACATAATAGATACCAACGAACATAATGAAGGCAGTAAAATAGAGGTCTTTAAGGACGAAGAATATAAAAGTAGATTTGAAATTGTTAAAAAATTTAGGTCGTCAATTGGAACAGCGGAAACTATGTCCACAATTTATAAAATTAGCAAGCAATGAAATTATCAGTAATTATTCCTGTATATAATGAAATAGGTACTTTGGAAAAGATACTTAAGAAGGTTAAGGATGTAAAAGTTCCTAAAGAGATTATTTTGGTTGATGATGGTTCAACGGATGGAAGCAGAGAGTTTTTGGAGGAACTTAAAAGAAAAGATACCGCGCTTAAAGTTATCTTTCAAAAAGAAAATCAAGGGAAAGGGGCGGCGTTAAGAGTCGGTTTTAAAAAGGTTAGCGGGGATTATGTAATAGTCCAAGATGCCGACTTGGAATACGACCCGAGAGATTATCTTAAATTGCTTAAGGAGCTTAAGGGTTCCAAAACGGTGATTTACGGTTCCCGTTTTATGGGGAGTTATAAAGATATGACTTCTTTGCATTTCTTTGGGAATCGCATTCTTACTGTCTTAACAAACCTTCTTTTTGGGGTGGCTTTAACGGATATGGAAACTTGTTATAAATTAATCCCCGTGGAATTAATCAAGAAGATAGAGATAAAAAGCAATCGTTTTAATTTTGAGCCGGAGATAACGGCAAAAATTTTGAAAAACGGATATAAAATTAAGGAAGTTCCAATTTCTTATGCCGGAAGAACGGCAAGCGAGGGTAAAAAAATAACTTGGAGGGACGGTTTCTCGGCTTTAGCAACACTTATAAAGTTTCGCTTTTTAAGCTAGGGATTATTTCGTCATTGCGAGGGAGCGTTAGCAACCGAAGCAATCCCAACTAGATTTTAATGAAATGGATTTATTCAATACCTCTATAAAAAAGATAAATAATTTTAAAGTCCCTCTAGTTTTGTTTTTATTCTCTTTTACGCTGTATTTTTTCGGCTGGCTGTTTTTGTATCAAGCAGGAGTTAATGAACTTTTGGTGCAAAGCGCGGACGCTGTTCCCGCTACTTATCTGCCGGTGAGTATTCTAAAGGAGGGAAATTTTAACTTAAACGGGTATTATGATTATTTCCGCAAAAAATGGCCTGATGGGGACGATAAAAAAGCAAAGCCCTATTATTTAGCGTATTCTATAAAAGGGGATATTGTTTCGTATTTCCCAACAATGAATTCTGTTTTGGCGCTTCCTTTTTACCTTCCACTTTTATTTGTGAACACCCCTCCCAATTCTGAATTGATTCCTATTTTTGGAAGGGTGTCGGCGTCCGCTTTTGCCGCTTTATCCGCTGTTTTTGTTTATCTCGTATCTTTAGAACTTATGAAGGATAGGAAAAAATCCTTTCTAATATTTTTTTCCTACGCTTTTGGAACAATTACTTGGGGGCTTTCAAGTCAAACCCTTTGGCAACATAGCCCCAGCCAAATGCTTCTTTCTTTGTCCTTGTATCTTTTGCTGAAAGGGTTAAGAGATGTCCGATTTATTAAATATGCGGGCTTAACTTTGTCCCTCGCGACTTTAGTAAGACCAACGGGAATAATACCGGCATTATTTTTTACGCTGTTTGTATTTCTAAAATATAGAAAAGAAATATTTAAATTTGTTGGACTTTCGTTAATTCCTTTAGTTTTTCAATTTTGGTACAACAATGAGTATTTTGGGGGAATTTTAAAACATTCTTACGAGAGCCAGCAATTTACGAACTGGACGGGAAAATTTCCGGAAGGTTTTTTTGGGTTATGGCTTTCTCCGAGCAAAGGCTTATTGCCCTATTCTCCCATATTTCTTTTTTCGCTGATAGGGGTTTATCTTATCTGGTCCAAGAGGACGAAATTAGGAAAAGAAGTAATTCTTATTTTTAAACTGTTATCAATCGTGATTTTGTTATTTACGATGATGATGGGGCGGTGGGTGCATTGGTATGGTGGGTGGGGGTTTGGGTATCGTATGGCGGTTGATATAACGCCTTTTTTGATACTATTTTTGGTCCCGATATTGCAAAGCCCTCTTTGGAAAAAATTAAAATATTTTTATTTTCCGCTTCTTTTATGGTCGGTTATTGTGGAGATAGCGGGGCTCACCTTTGATTTTAGGCACTGGCACACGCTTTACGACAATGGGCCTGTGGACACGGGTTGGTTATGGTCAATTAAAAACAGTGAGATGGCGTATTATTTTAGGAGGTTTTTATTAAAATTCAAGTGAAAAAGATTTTTGCAATTAAACACATATTTATATTGCTCTTGTTTCTAGCATTTTCTTTTTTCCTTTTTAAAATTGTTAAAGACAGACCCGAAAGTCCCAACGACATAGGGTTTTTGGGCGGGATTATCTCGTGGGGCAGATATAACACGCCTAATATAGATAAAACTATTCAAATAATTACTAGAGACAAGGCATTTTATGAGGGAAAATTCTATTCTGTAAAGCCCCCGCTTCTTATTTGGGTGATTGGACGGTCATTACATTTAGTTTTTACTGGGGTGAAACCAGTTCTTATTGACAATGACATTCCTTTCCATTTGGCGGGAGTTTATTTAGTATCTACTATTCCAATTTTATTATTGACCTTTTTGATGTTTTTGTTATTTTTAAAAAAGCGCGTTAATCTTTATCTTTCTTTAATTTTGTCTTTTCTACTATTTTTTTCATCGCTGATTTTCCCTTACGCGCAATACCTAAATAATCATATATTAACAGCGCTTTTTAGCGTTGCTTTCTTTTCCTCGTTCTTTTTTTGGCGAAAGAAAGAAATTCTTAAGGACATTGTTTTAGGGGTTTTATTGTCCTTTTTATTGGCGGTGGAACCGCAGTTTTTTGCAATTTTTATGTTATGTTTAAGTCCTTTGCTAATTTTAGATTTTAAGAAAAATTTCAGAAGATATTTGTATTTGTTTTTAGGGTTTTTTTCTCTAACATTTGCGCATTTTCTGTTAAATCATTTATCTTTCGGAGTTTTATATCCTATTCAGCTTAATATGTCGCGGTTTTTTGGTTATGAAGGTTCTCATTTGTATAATGTTACTAACCTCTTGGATATAAATGTCTATCGCGCATCTTTTCCAATTCTTGTGTTTAATAATCTTTTAGGGACGCATGGAATATTTTTATATATGCCTGTCCTTTTATTTTTCTTTCTTTACAAAAACAAAAAAGCGTTGGGGTGGGTTTTTACTTTAGCGCTTTTAATAGTTTCGGTTATTGCTTATTCCATATTTTCGCCAAATTTTGGGGGTTGGTCTTATGGTAACAGGAGGTTAATTCCCTTGATTCCTCTTTTATATTATTACGCGGTTTTGGCGTTTGTTGAAACCAAAAGCAAAGGGCTGAAAATTTTGTTTGTTATACTTGTCGTTATTTCCGTATTTTTTTCCTACCTTGGGTTTAAAAATACTTGGTTTAACAAAAAAGTTCACATAAACCGCGACTTTTCGTATTTTCCTTTGCTGTATAATCTAAACAAAGATTATTTTAAGGTTTTTTCCTATGACCCATAAGTTACTAAAGCTACTTAAGTTACCTAACTTCCAAATAACTGTGCTTATGCTTATAGCTGTGGTTATGTGCGCCTATGCTGTTAATGGGCTTAGTGTAGGAAGAGATGAAGGCGTTCACGCCTTTGCCGCAAAAAATTTGGCTTTTGCTAGTAGATACACCCTAACACTTGTGACAGATAATTATGATTTTGACCGGCGGATTGCGGTGGGACCTACTGTTATTGCTCCTACGGCTTTACTGTTTAAGCTTTTTGGTATTTCGCTTTATACAATAAGAGCTGTCCCAGCGCTGTATTTTTTGCTTTTTATTTTGGCGTTTTACTTTTTAGTCAAACGAGAGTTTGGCAAAACCCCAGCTTTTTTAACCTGCTTGCTTATTTTATCTTCTCAATGGTCCTTTTTCCGGGAATTGGCTTTGTTTAACCCAATTTACAGAACATTAACTGGGGAAGCGGCGGGGTTGTTTTTTTTGACACTTTCCTTATTGTTTTGGAGGAAGAGCTTTCTGTCCGCTTTTATTTTAGGACTGGCTGTTTTAACAAAGTATCAGTTTGCATTGGCTATCCCCGTATTTTTGCTGGTTCAAAAAGGGACTACCCCGAATCGGGGTAGTCCCTTTTTGAGAGCGCTAGTTTGGAGGTTGTTGGTATTAGCTTTGATAACAGCAATGCCCTTGCTTTTTTGGTTTGGTTACCAGTATTTATGTTTGGGACACACCCAGTTTTTTAATGAAATTGTTTCGTATAAAAACTTTTCAAGTCAAACATTTGATTTTTCCTTTTTTAGGATAAAGCAAAATATCGTGGATAAATGGATGGAACTAAACCCTTTAGCCTTAAAAATATATTTTACTTTGCCCGCAATTATATTTGGGTGGTTTTATTCTGTTAAAAAAGGATTGCTAAAAGACCCCTTGAAAATGTTTTTGATTGTTTTCCCAACAATTTGGATGGTTTGGTACATTTTTTCGCGCGGATATATTCGTTACGAAATCCCCGGACTATATTTTTCCTTGATTTTCTTGTCTTTATTTTTCGTAAACTGTTTTAAAGGAGTCTCCTTGAAAAAGGAGACTCCTTTGTTTGTTTTTATCTTTTCTTTGCTTGTTATAGTCCTCGGCTTTGGGTTTTACATAAACTATCGCGAGGCTAAAGTTGTGGAACCCAAAAGTGCTCAAAATATGGCAGAGTATGTTTTGGCGAATGTCCCGCAAGGTAATATACTAACTGGGGAGTTAGATTTTGCGGTTGATTTGTTTTTGTATAACCGCCCGCCATTGTTTCACGCTTTTTCGGGGGCTAGGCAAAAGGCGTCTCTAGATGAGGGTTTTGTTTATCCAGCCTTTAATTATTCTTACATAATTTCAAAAGATAATGACCCCACATTTGAAAATTTATTAAGGACGGATGATTGGCAGTTTATAAAAAAGTTTGGGGATTTAAGTCTTTATGAATTTGTTGATTGTGGATGTGGGTCAAATGTCAACTAAATGATTAAATTTTTGAATGAACATAAATATCTTATCCTAATTCTGCTTTTATCTTTTGGTCTTCGCGTTTTTGGTATCTCTTTTGGTTTTCCATTTTTTCTCCACCCCGACGAAACTAAAATCGTGGAACCCGCGTTAACAATGGCGTTTAATATAAAAACCGCCGATTTTAATCCGCACTTTTTTTATTATCCTCATTTTCTGATGTACTTTCTGGTTATAATTATTCAAATCATAAAAGTTATTCTAATTCCGTTTGGTATTTTTAATTCACTGCCCAAAGAATTTTTCTATTTTACAGCTAGAATGATTTCGGTTTTGTTTGGAACCGCTTCCGTTTTTTTAACTTATGTAATAGCCAAAAAAGTATCTCCCAAGGGTAGGGAGGAACAAATAGGTCTAATGTCCGCTTTGTTTTTGGCGGTCGCTTTTTTGCATGTTAGAAACTCTCATTATTATACGGGGGATGTTCCCGCCACTTTTTTTATTTTGTTATCTTTGTTATTTTTTTTAGGGGTCAGACCCTCCGCCAGCTGGCGGAAAGGTCTGACCCCTATTAAACTTGCAATGGCTGGATTTTTTTGTGGCATTGGAATTTCTACAAAGTATTATCCCGCGCTTTTATTGCTTTTGTACCTTCCAACTATAATCTATGTGTTTAGAAAGAATGTAAAAAAGGTATTGTCAAATTGTTTTATTGTGGGAATAGCGGCTCTAATGGGGTTTTTAATGTTTACCCCTTACGCGGTTTTGGACTATCAAAAATTTATAGGGACAATGAAAGAATCTAGCCTTAGAAGCGCTTCTGGATTTATGGGGGCGTCAAGCAATAACCCCTTTTATTATATCTACAATACTGATTTATCCATTGACGAATCTTTTTCAGGAAATTCCTTGGCGGAGGGAGTGGGGTGGGGATTTGTTGGTTTGTCCTTAATTGGTGTTTTTTTTGTACTTAAGGTATTTAACAATAAAACAATAAAACAGGATAACATTTTTATGTTTTTCGTATTTAGTTTTGTATTATTATTTTATGTTTTCTTTGCGCGGTACCCTGTAAAGCTTATCCGTTGGTTGGTTTGCATAACGCCGTTTTTATCCATCCTTGTAAGTTATACTGTTATAACAGTGTTAAAAGGGGGCCGTCCCCTTTGGGGACGGACCCCAAAAAAGGCTTTAGGAACGGTGTTTCTGTTGGGAGTAATAATACCTAATATTTTTAAAGCTGTTCGTTTTGATTATGCATTGTCCAGAGGGGACACGCGTGTTCGCGCCTATAATTATGTTCTTTACAATATTCCAAAAGGAACACCGATGATTTTTGAGTCTATCCTAATTCATAAAATGGTGGAAGATGGGGATTATCCATTATTTCAAATTACTCACGATAGATATAACACTAAAGGCGAAATAGAAAACGATTTTCCGCCTGATTTGGACAAACTTCTAACCGAGTCCAAAGCTAAATATATTATCATCAACGGCTGGTCACGGCAAAAATATTTTAACCCTAGTTCCTACATCTATTTTCCAGAGGTTTCAAAAGCGTGGCGAGATTTTTATAATGGAATTGACGCGAGATTTTCTAAAGTTGAGATTTTTGACCCCGAAAAAAATCTTTTATCCGGTCCAAAAATAATCATTTACTCCACCTCAAGCAAATTCTAAATAGAAGTATGTGTTACTATGATTATAGTATGAGTAGAATAAAAATAAGAACTAAACCTCTCGTATACCTTTTTTTAGCGTTCCTGTTTTTAATACTCGGCGCGTATTTTTTATCTTATCTAACAAAAAGCTTGGATATTCAAGGGCTTACCAAAAAACTTGGGGTTTGGGTTTATAAAAGTAAAGGAAATAGTACTTTAGGGAGAATGTGAGTAAGGGTAGTTACATGTGATTTGCAAATTGTAAAGAGGTGTGATAAAGTTTTATTATCACGATGGAGGGAAGGATGCAGGTTCCGTCCTGCATGCAACACTCCACTTTATTTTCTCCCCAATTTTTCTTTTAAAGGATTTACAAAACTCATATATTTTTTGAAGGGTATAAGCAAACTTGAATATTTCTTTTGATTAGGAATTATTAATTTGTAAAGTTTATTTTGTTGATCTAAATACTCTAATAAGCAACGGAAATCACCATCTCCTGAAACTATTACAGCGTTATCGTAATTTTTGAACTCTATCATTGTTATGAAGAACTAACTCCGCATCAACATTTCCTTTGATTCTTGTTTTGCCTCTCTTTCTTATTTCTAGTGTTGGTTTGAATATAACAATGTAATCTGCCCTTTGCAAATAGGTATATAAAGTTTCATTGCCTGCAAGATAGCCGACGAAAGCAAAAGCCTTTTCTACTTGGTATTTATCCTTAAGATAGATGCGAAATTTTGCGAAATCCAATTTCCACCCCTGACTTTTAACCCCCAAATGTAGATTTTGACAGTCTAAAAAGGCGTAATTGCTAGTTTTTTTACTGTGTTTTTGTTTCATACGATAGTAATTATAAATAAAATTAAGACTAGTTTCTAGTATTTAATAGTTGTCTCATAAGATCTGAAAAATGTGATATTATTTTCCCAATGACGCTAAACAAGAAAATAGCTTTGGATAGCATAAAAACCACCTCCGTTACTTTTCTAGTCCAAACTGGGTCTTTTGTAATCTCGGCTATTATAGCCGCTTTTTACGGCGCAACGGGTAACACAGACTCTTATTTCTACGCTCTTTCTCTTGTCCTTATTTTTACAACGGGAACAACAGGAATTCTAAAAGCGGTTTTTATACCAGTCTTTCTAAGATTTAAAAAAGAATCTCCAAACGAGGAAAAGGATATATTGGGTTCTTTTTATTCCGCGTTTGGAGTTTTTTTGTTCGGTCTTTGGGGTATTTTTATCCTAATCTCCGTTTTGTTAACCTTCGTTTTTAAACTGCATCTTGGGGGTATGGAACCTTTGTTATTAGGGAAACTTTTACTCCAAATGTCCTTTTTAATAATCCTTACCGGATTTGTTGAATGTTATTCCACTATTTATAACGCCTATCAGCATTTTGTAATACCCTTAATAACCCCGCTTATCCGTTCGTTCGTTTTTATTGGGTTTGTGTTTGCCACAAGATCCTTTTTAGGGGTTCAAAGTTTAAGCATTGGTAATGTTTTGGGCGAGTTTATTCAGCTTTTTTTATTGCTTATAGCGCTTTATCGCGCGGGCATATCGCTTTCTTTCAGTTTTAGAATTCATAAAGCGGTAAAAAGAATGATAAAAATTGCGTTCCCGCCCTTTTTAAGTAATGCTATGACCCGCGTGAACAATCTTGTGGATGGAACTTTTATAGCGCCTCTTTTAGTCGGCGGGGTTACGATATTAAATTATTCCAGTAAAATAGCGGGCATACCGGAAATGCTTTTAACCGGAGCTTTTTTAACAGTAATCTTGTCCTACTGGTCCCTTTCTAGGGTGGAAGAGGGCATGAACAAAGTGGCGGATAGTTTAAAAAAGGTTTTTCTTGTTTTGGGTTTTATTTTTATACCTCTGCTTTTTTTTATGTACTTTTTGAGACTGCCTTTAGTTCAGTTAATGTATGAAAGAAAAAATTTCACTTACGAATTAAGCGTAAATACCGCCCGTTTTTTAGGTGTTTACTTAATTGGCATACTGCCCTTGATTTTGGGAAGGGTTTTAACGAGGGCGTTTTTGGTTATTGAAGATACTTGGACACCTTTTTGGGTGGGGAATTTTAGATTCGTTTTAAATATAGTCGCCAACCTTATTCTCATTAAGTTTTTGGGGTTTATAGGAATACCCATCTCAACTACTATCACCTCTTTTGCGATGTTTTTTTATATGTATTTTGCTTTAAGAAAAAAGATTAAACTTATTGGAGAACTTTCTATTGTAAATGATTATGCAAAAATGTTGGGTGCGGGTTTAGTTAGTGGGTATATTGTTAAATTGTTGTATGGTTATATTGTTGGTGTGATTGGACTAGAATTTATGGAACATCTTTTGTCGTTGGGGTTGTCTTGTTTTATAGGAGTAGTAATCTACATAATTTTTAATTTAATCTTGAAAAGCAAAGCTGTGATTTTGTTAAGGGAATTAAAAAAATGAAAATTTGTATTTTCTCAACCACATATTTTCCTAAAACCGGCGGAGCCGAAAGGTTTATTCATGGACTTGCGGAAAATCTTAAAAGTAGCGGATATACGGTGTACGCGCTGGTCCCTTACGATAAATCTTTAGGTCTGGAAAAAACGCTTTCTTACAAAATTTTGAGATTGCGTTTTATGAATCTTGTTCATACCAATTCTATCCTTTTGGAAATAGTATTATTTTTAAACCTGCTTTTTTATTTTGCGCGGTATCGTTTTGATGCTGTCCAAGCTGTTATTTTGTATCCATCCGGTTTTATAGCTTCGCTTTTTACCAAATTATTTGGCATTCCCTCTGTATTGAGACCCACTGGGGAAGATATTCAAATTTATAAAAAGCTAAATTATGGATTGCGTCTTAATCCTTTTGTGGATGGGCGGGTAAGGAGCGCGCTTAAAAACTGTTCTAAAGTTATAGCGATTAGCCCGTCCATAGACAATGACTTGTTGTCCGCTCTTGGATACCAAAATAGAGGTAAAATATGTCCCATTTCAAATGGCATAGACTTAAAAAGATTTAAAGAGGAAGTAAAATTTGATATAAAAAAGGATCTAAAACTTGAAAAAAATTCAAAGGTTATTATTAGCGTGGGTAGAAACCATCCTAAAAAAGATTATAAGAATTTGATAAAAGCGGTTTCGCTTTGTCCTTTAAATTACCATTTGGTCATAATTGGTGGGGGGGAAGAATCTTTAAGGGAGTTTGTTGACGAGAAGGATTTGTCCAGAGTGCACTTTTTGGGTCAACTGCCCAAAAGTTATGTTGAAAACACGGTTTCCTTTTCTTTTCCTCCCAAAATAGTGGTGGATTATTTAAAAACAAGCGATATTTATGCTTCCAGTTCTTTGGTGGAAGGCTCCCCGAATGTTATTTTGGAAGCGATGGCGGCGGGTCTTCCAATAATTGCGGTGGATTCTCCGGGCACAAGGGATTATGTTAAAACTTCCGAAAACGGAATTTTGGTTAACGGTCAAAACCCAAAGAAATTATCTAAAGCTCTTGTCAAGGCATTGTCAAATAGCAAACTTTTACTAAAATATGCGCAAGCAAGCAAAAGAATGAGTTTATTGTATAGTTTTAATATTGTGGCGAAGGAGTATATTAAAGTGTATAATGAAATAGTTAAATAAAGTTTTTTTTCTTATGATTTCTGTTGTAGTTCCCGTTTTTAACGAAGAAAAAAATGTCGCTCTTCTTTACACCGAATTAACCGCGGTTCTTGAAGGTATAAAAATCCCTTATGAAATAATCTGCGTGGACGATGGTTCTACGGATAACACTTTTCAAACTTTGTCTGTCTTAAATGAAAAAGACGATAAGCTTAAGGTTATTAAGTTTAGAAGAAATTTTGGCCAAACGGCGGCTTTGTCGGCGGGATTTGATTACGCCAAGGGGGACATTGTTGTTTCTATAGACGCCGATCTAGAAAACAGACCCGAGAATATAAAAGAGCTTTTAAGAAAAATAAACGATGGTTATGATATTGTTTGCGGCTGGCGTTACAAAAGGTGGGGAGGGGGTTTAAAAAACCGTTTTTTAAGGCGGGTACCCTCGGAAATTGCAAATTATCTTGTAAGAAAAATAACCAAATTGGATTTGCATGACACAGGTTGCACTTTGCGCGCTTATAAAAAATATGTAGTTAAAGATATAAAATTATATGGGGATATGCACAGGTTCATCCCCGCCATAGCGAGTTTAAACGGCGCAAAAATCGCTGAAATAAAAGTTGACTATCAACCTAGAAAATATGGTGTTTCTAAATACGGATTCTCCCGAACATTTAAAGTGTTTCTTGACCTTATATTATTAAAATTTTTAATGGGATATGCCACCAAACCTAGCAGATTTTTTGGACTTATCGGATTTTGTTCGGGGTTTTTAGGGTTTCTGGTAGGGGTTTATTTAACTTACGAAAAATTGTTTTTAGGGCATAATATAGGGAATAGACCCCTTCTTTTATTATCGGCGGTTCTTATGATATTAGGCGTTCAATTTATTACTATGGGGATTTTGGCGGAAATTATAATGAGAACATATTACGAATCCCAAGGCAAAAAAATTTACTATATTAAAGAAGTATTGGGATGACTCTAAATAAAAAATTATTCCTGCGCGTTGTTATTAGCGCGATATTAATTTTCCTTTTATTAAAACAAATATCCATTAAAGAGGTCTTTTCTAATGTCCGCAATGCCAATTTTTTAATTTTATTTGTTATACTATCCTTTTTTATCAACTATCTTTTCAGCGTTTACAGATGGCGGGAGCTTATTGTATATAAAACCAAAACTAGAGTTCGCATTTTGTATCTGCTTAAGCTTTACTATATTGGTTCTTTTTTAAGTAATTTTCTGCCTTCAACTATTGGGGGCGATGTGTACAAAGCCTATAAATTGGGAAAAGACACTGAAAATATGGCGGGGGCAGTCGCGTCTGTATTTATGGAGAGGCTTGTGGGGGTGGTGTCTTTGTCTCTTATATCTTCGGCGAGTTTAATTTTGTTTTGGGGAGTTAAAGGGGTAATTGTTTTTATTGTTTTTTGGATTCTTATTGTTTTTGGGTTTTTGGGGTTATGGGTTTTATCTAAATTTAGCAAAAAAC
>JAHIUT010000040.1 GCA_018817085.1 Patescibacteria group bacterium
CGCGTATGTAAAAGAAGTTTTGGAGAAAAACGGATTTGTACTAGAGAAAAAATTGTCCGTTTCAAACTTTAGAAATCCGTTGCTAAAAAAAATTGTCCCCGAGACCGTGCTTTTAAGGTTGGAAGATGTTTTGCAAAAACCACTTTCCTACATTAACTTCGGTCCTTCGGTGTTCGTTAAAGCGGTCAAAAGTTAAAATAGGGTAATTTATGCTATTTTACTTTTAAGGTACTCCTTAAAACTTTTCCCCAAATCTTCTCTTTCCAAAGCGTATTCCACGGTTGCCTTCAGGTACCTTAAAGGGTCCCCTGTAGTAAGCCATTTACCTTCAATTGGTTGGGCTATAACTACATCCTTTTGCGCCAAATAATTCATAGCGTCGGTAATCCAAAGCTCCCCTCCTTTTCCTAACGGGATTTTTCCTAAAGCCTCTATTACTTTGTAGCTGAAAATAAATCGCCCAAACTGCACCTTATTAGACAACCTTTTTTTAGCGTTTTCCACTTCGGGTTTTTCTACTATCTCCTCTATTTGATTTATTGTGGTATCCTTTTTATATCGTATCGCCCCGTACCTTTTTACTTCTTCCCACGGCTCTTCCTGCACCGCAAGAACCGCGGCGGGATGGTGTTTTTCATAAATGTCTATCAGTTGTTTAATGGAGGGGGTTTTTGATTTAACAAGGTCGTCTCCGAATAAAAAGGCGAAAGCCTCGTCATCATCAATTAGATTTTTTACCGCCAAAAGAGGGCTGCCATTTCCGTAGGGCAGATTCTTTTTCTGTCTTACATATATAAAATTTGCCATTTCGGGAATATGTATTATCTTTTCAAGGGACGATTTCTTTCCGTTTGATAAAAGATAATGTTCCAGTTCGCTATGGTTATCAAAATAGTCTTCCATTATTTGCTGACCGAATCTGCATACAATGATTATGTCTGTTATTCCGGATGCCACACATTCCTCAACAACATAATGGATAATGGGTTTATCTATAATAGGGAGCATTTCTTTGGGTTGGTTTTTGGTGGCGGGCAAAAACCTTGTGCCATAGCCCGCCGCGGCGATTACCGCTTTGGTTATTTTTCTTGGTTTTTTTGCCATAGCGCAAAAATTATACTTTGCGAAGGGGGTATTGACAAGGGCTTGGCAATTGTGTAATTTGATTATGCTTGCGGAATGGTTAAAATTCAAATAATGGCTAAAAAATTTAAGATGACGAAAACATAGCTTTTTCTTTTAGCTTTAGTTTGATTTAATCCCCCGCAAGAGAAATTTACAGGGCCGTTAGCTCACCTGGTAGAGCACTACATTTGCAATGTAGAGGTAACCAGTTCGAGTCTGGTACGGTCCACGAGGACAAGTTGGCGTATTTTCGAAGAAAACTTCTCTTGAGCAAAGCGAAAGAGAACTTCGAGTCCGCCCGGGTCCACCAGATCGTAACCACCTTTCCGAAGGAAACTTCCCCGTAGGGGAACTTCGAGTCTGGTACGGTCCACGCGCACTTTGTCAATTTAATAGCAATTAGTTAATTTAATCGCAAAGTTTGGCAATTTTGCGGTTAAGGACAAAAAAGGATAAAGATGGCATATGGTGAATGCCTTGGGACAAGAAGCCTATGAAGGACGCGCTAGACTGCGATAAGCCTCGAGGAGGTGTCAAGAACCTTTATACTCGGGGATTTCCGAATGGGGGAACCTTGCTCTGCGCAAGCAGGGTAGACCTGCGTTACGCAGGGAATCTCAAATCTCAAAACTCAAATCTCAAAGCCACAACTCAAATCTTAAATCTAAAAGACAATATTTCTGTCTTTAGTTTTGATATTTGAGATTTGGTTTTGACTTTTGACATTTGACTTTTGAGTTTTCTCGCGTAGCGTGGGTCGGGAACTCGGCGAACTGAAACATCTTAGTAGCCGGAGGAAAAGAAACAATTCCCTTAGTAGTGGCGAGCGAAAGGGGAAAAGCTCAAACCCACCTTTGGTGGGGGTTGTAGGACCTGCATATGTTTTTGGGAAAAGCTGGTGGAATGGTTTGGAAAAACCAATCATAGAGGGTAACAATCCCGTACACGAAAGCTCATTACCAAAAATAGCAGTGTTCCTGAGTACCACGAGGCACGCTAACCTTGTGGGAAGCTGGGGTGACCACACCCCAAAGCTAAATACTTCTTGTCACCGATAGTGAACTAGTACCGTGAGGGAAAGGTGAAAAGAACCCCGGTTAGGGGAGTGAAATAGATACTGAAACCATATGCTTACAAGCTGGTGGAGCTTGCGCGTAGCACAAGAAATCTCAAATCTTTGAGTTTCTCGCGCTGCGCGCGAGTAACACCGTGCCTATTGAAGAATGAGCCTGCGAGTTAACAAGCGTTGCGTTAGGTTAATCCGCCCAAGGCGGAGGAGCCGTAGTGAAAGCGAGGGTTAATAGCCCGATTAGTAGCGTTTGTTGGACCCGAATCCGGGTGAGCTAACCTTGAGCAGGGTGAATCCGCTGTAAATGGCGGAGGAGGCCCGAACCCATGTATGTTGCAATATGCTGGGATGACTTGAGGTTAGGGATGAAACGTTTATCGAACCCGGTGATAGCTGGCTCTCCCCGAAATATATTTAGGTATAGCCTTAAAAGTTGAGCTTTGGAGGTAAAGATACTGGAAGGAGACGCGGCGGGAAACCGTACGCCCTCCTACCAAACTCATAATGCCAAAGTTTCTATTTTAGGAGTCAGTACGCGGGAGCAAGTTCCGTGGTACGAAAGGGAAACAGCCCAGACCATCAGCTAAGGTCCCTAAATCCGGATTAAGTGTGAAAGGAAGTGGAATTGCTAAAACATCCAGGAGGTTGGCTCAGAAGCAGCAATCCTTTAAAGAGTGCGTAACAGCTCACTGGCATAGCGATTCTGCGCCGAAAATTTATCGGGGCTCAAATCCGGTACCGATGCTATGGACCCGCCTACGGCGGGTGGTAGGGGAGCGTTCCTGTAGCGGTGAAGGTCTTCCGTGAGGTTAGACTGGAGCGGCAGGAAGTGAGAATGCAGGCATGAGTAGCGTAATCCCGATGAAAATTCGGGACGCCGAAAGCCCAAGGTTTCCTTCGCAACGTTGTTCGGCGAAGGGTTAGTCGGTCCTAACCGTAGTCCGCCAGCTGGCGGATGGGGGATGGACAAACGGTTAATATTCCGTTACTTTGAAATATCTGTCAATGGAGTGACGAAGTTTGATAAGCGGAGCGGCTGTATGGTTGGCCGTCTAAGCAACAAGTCAGCGAATGCAGGCAAATCCACATTTGCGAAAGACCGTCCTTCGGGATGGAAAAAGGCGAGTTGTAGGGAATTCCTTTTTGGGAAATTCCGCCCACTTAAGTTTCCAAGAAAACCTTCTAGACTATAGATATTTTAAATCCGTACCGAAAACCGACACTGGTGGGCAGATAGAGAATATTAAGGTGAACGGGAGAACGATGGTTGAGGAACTCGGCAAATTAACCCCGTAACTTAGGGAGAAGGGGAGCCGACCTTGTGCACAGCACAAGGCTGGTCGCAGATAAATGGCCCAAGCGACTGTTTAGCAAAAACACAGCACTCTGCTTAACCCGTAAGGGGATGTATAGGGTGTGAGGCCTGCCCAGTGCCCGTAGGTTAAACTCGAAGGTTCACGCTTTTGAGCTAAGCCCGGGTGAACGGCAGCAGTAACTATAACTGTTCTAAGGTTTACACGGAAAGTAGTTGCCTTAGTAAAACTTGGCTATATGCCACAAAATCTGGTTATGTTCAAGCTACTATGGTAGAATATTACCTTAGATATGGTAATATCCAATTGTAGTAAAAATGCAACGGATACAGAAAAGTGGCAGGAAAGATTAGATATTGTGTGGTGGTTAGTTGGTTTCGTAGATGGGGAAGGTACCTTTTCTGTTAGTCTTTTCAGAAATAAAACTTCTAAAAGCGGCTGGCAGATTTTCCCGGAATTTGTGATAACACAGGGCGAGAAAAGTTTATCCGCTCTTTTAACAGTTAAAGAGTTTTTTGGTTGTGGTTATGTTTATGTGAATAGACGAAACGACAGTCATAGGGAAAACTTGTATCGCTATTGCGTTAGGTCCCGAAAGGACCTAAAGGAAAAAATAGTACCTTTCTTTGGTAAATATAAACTAAAGACGGCGAAATACTCCGACTTTGGCAAATTTTCCAAAATTCTTTATATGTTGGATAAAAATATGCATAAAGAGGACTTTGGAATGAGAGACCTTGCTAAAATTATTGAGGGTATGAATAGAAAGAAGAAATCGCAATATCTAAAATCCTCAGAGGCCATACGCCAAGCCCCGATTTAATCGGGGAAGAGATGGTCCATACTTGTTGGAGACAATAAGAATATATGAGCGAAATTCCTTGTCGTGTAAGTTACGACCCGCATGAAAGGCTTAACGACTTGGGCGCTCTCTTAACCATCGACCCGGCGAAATTGCGGTATCCGTGAAGACGCGGATTGCACGCCGCAGGACGAAAAGACCCTATGGAGCTTTACTGTAGCTTGACACTGGCAACTGTTTTAGATTGTGTAGAATAGGTGGGAGCCCCGCCCTTTGGGCGGGACGACAGTGAAATACCACTCTTTCTGGAATGGAAGCCTTACTCCTGTACCGTATAAGGTAGAGGAGGACCACGTCTGGTGGGCAGTTTGACTGGGGCGGTCCCCGCCTAAAAGGTAACGGCGGGACCCAAAGGTCAGCTTAGTCCGGATGGAAATCGGACTGTAAGTGTAAAGACATAAGCTGGCTTAACTGCAAGACCTACAAGTCGAGCAGATGCGAAAGCAGGGCTTAGTGATCCTCTAGAGCTTAGTGGTAGGCTCAGAGCTTAATGGATAAAAGTTACCCTAGGGATAAATTCTGAAATAAGAATTATGTTGTCCCTCTTCTGAGTAATCAGATGTTAAAATATGGCTAATAACGGTGGAAATCATATATGTTTAGGTTTTGGGTAAGCCTATAAAATAAGCATATTGGCAATACCGTGGGAAGTCGAGAAACTGTAATGAGTATTAAAATAACTCCAAAACAAGAGGGCGTTGTTATAGGTTCCATTTTGGGGGATGGTTATATCCAAAAGACTGGTAGTAAAAATGCTCGTTTAAGGTATGAGCATAGCTACAAGCAAAAGGAGTATCTAATGTGGAAAGTATCTATGTTGGGTACGCTTTTTAACGGCAGGCCGGTTTTTATGGAGCGTGTTCATCCTAAAACTAATAGAACTTATAAATATGTTAGACATCAGTCTAACTCAACACCGTATTTGGGCAGATTGAGGAAAGGTTTCTATCCGAAAGGCAGAAAAATTATTCCTAGCAATTTGCGAGATTTATTGAAACACCCAATTTCTTTGGCAGTGTGGTTTTTTGATGCTGGTTATCTATGCAAAAAACACTGCGGATCTTACTTGTATTTGGGAAGAGTTTCTTCGGAGGAAGCTACTGTAGCGCAAGTTGCCATACACCAGAACTTTGATATAAATTCAAAAGTTTATTCAAAAGGTGTTAAAGGTTATGCATTGTACTTCAATTCCGACAATACTAAAAAATTGGTAGGGTTGGTTAAGGTGTTTGCATCTTCCGATATGATTTACAAAGTTTCTTTGACCCCGTAACGACTGAGCGAAAGGGCTACTTAAGAGTGGCTTTAGTAGCGAGATTTGTTTGTTTCAAACAGCAAATCATACGCCATCTCCTGACCTTTAGTCGGGATGAAGATATAGTCTAATCTAGTATAGATTGAACAGGCTTATCGGATCCGAGAGTCCACATCGACGATCCGGTTTGGCACCTCAAAGAAAATATCGGGGTGCTGCAATAGTAATGTTGTACCAAAAATATGGCTAATAACGGTGAAACCCCAATTGACTTCGGGTTTAGTTTGTGTATAATTGAAGTTAATGGGCAATACCGTGGGAAGTTTATCAAAAGTACAAAACGAGTTGATTATAGGTACAATTCTTGGTGATGGTTCTCTTAGGAGGAAAACAAATACTTTATTAGAAATCAATCATTCCAAAAAACAGAAAGAATATTGTTTGTGGAAATATGAATTTTTAAAAGATATTGTTAAAACCCCTCCAAAAGAGAGAGTTAGTGGAAAAAATAGAGAGGCTGTAAGGTTTACAACTGTAAGCACGCATCTATTAAATAAATATTTCCAAATGTTTTATAGCCAAGAATTAAAAAGAAAGATAATTCCTTCAGACCTTAAACTAACACTTTTTTCTTTAGCGGTGTGGTTTATGGATGATGGGAGTAATTGTCGAGATTCTGTGTATTTTAACACTCAGCAATACACTGTGGATGAGCAGAATCATTTGCGGGCAATTATTAAAAATCAATTCGGTTTGGAAAGTGCCTTAAATAGAGATAAGAAATATTTTAGGATTAGGCTATCTTCCTCTTCTGGAAGGAGGTTGCATAAGTTGATTCTAAATCTTATTCCTAATTGTATGAAGTACAAAGTTTTGATATAACCCCGTATCGACTTGTTATACATCGCAAGTGTATAACGGATGGAAGTTTTTAACTTTCATAATACGCCATCTCCCGACCTTTAGTCGGGATGAAGATATAGTCAGTGCTACTAGTAATAGTAGATTATTACCGACAGCGATGTCGGCTCATCGCAACCTGGGGGGGTAGCCCCTCCCAAGGGTCCGGCTGTTCGCCGGTTAAAGCGGTACGCGAGCTGGGTTCAGAGCGTCGTGAGACAGCTCGGACTTTATCCGCGGTGTGCGTTTGCAGTTGAGAGGAGCTCTTGATAGTACGAGAGGACCTCAAGGGACAAACCTCTGGTGTACCAGTTGTTCTACCAAGAGCATTGCTGGGTAGCTATGTTTGGTCGGGATAAGAGCTGAAAGCATCTAAGCACGAAGCCCACCTCAAGATTAACTGCGACCCGCCTTCGGGCGGGTGGGGTCTACCGGGAGACTACCGGATATAGGCGGCAGGTGTACGCGCAGTAATGCGTTTAGCCAAGCCGTACTAATTGACCCTCCATCCTTTTTTAAGTGTCCTTAACCGCATAGTTGCTAAAAGACTGCAAAATAATTGTTGTATTGTTGTATTTTTGAGAAAGCCGTTGTTTTGTATTTTTGTCTTTTTTGTGGTGCTGGTGATTGGTGCGGTAGGAAAACACCTCTTACCATTCCGAACAGAGCAGTTAAGACTACCAGCGGTGAAGATACTTCCCAACTGAGTTGGGACGGGAAAATAACTCATTGCCAGTACCACAAAGATATGGCAAAAACCACTACCAAAAAATTGAATAAAGCCCGTTCTATGACCGACCTTTTAGACGAAAAGTTTATGCCTAAAAGTTTTTCCGCGGGAGATGTTATGGAGGGTGTTATTGTTAATGTTTCCAATAGTGAAATTCTTGTGGATGTTGGCGCCAAAAGCGAAGGTATAATTTCGGGTTCCGAGCTATCGGGGGAGTTCGGTTCCTATAAAAACCTTAAAAAAGGCGATTCTGTTCTTGTTACTGTTATTAAGCCGGAAGATTATAGGGGTTATTTAGTTCTTTCTTTGCGAAAAGCCGAAAAGGAAAAAGGCTGGCGAGATTTGCAAAAACTTTTTGAAACTGGCGATCCTTTTGAAGTGACTGTTATAGAGTACAACAAGGGGGGTATTTTGGTTGAGGCAAAGGGTCTTCGCGGTTTTGTGCCCATTTCTCATTTAAGCAAAGCGCATTTTGCCGAATTTAATAAAGCGACTGCGGAGGTGGGTTTGCGCGATATAAATAAAAAACTTATTGATGTTTTGGGCGAAACTTTAAAGGTTAAAATTATTGAGGTTAGCCGCGAGCAAAATAGAATAGTGTTATCTGAAAAAGAGCTGGAGAGCGCCAAACTTGAAAAAGAAGTTAGAGAAAAGCTAAAGACCATAAAAACGGGCGCAGTTCTTGAAGGTTTTGTTATAGCGATACTGGCTTTTGGCGTTTTAGTTGACTGCGACGGGGTTGACGGTCTTATTCATATCAGCGAAGTGTCGTGGGAAAAAATAGCTGACCTAAACGATATTTTTAAAATCGGTGGCAAGGTTAAAGTTAAGGTTATAAGTATTGACAAAAAAGAAGGAAAATTGGGTTTGAGCATAAAAGAGCTTTTGAAAAATCCTTGGGAAGGTATAGCAAAAAAATATCCTGTGGGCGCTAAAGTTTCTGGGCGTATTTCAAAGGTTATGCCTTTTGGCGCTTTTTTAGAAGTTGAGCCGGGAATAGAAGGGCTTATTCATATATCCGAAACGGCAGGACCCCTTAATGTTGGCGACAAAGTTTCCGCTTTGATTATTTCAATGGAACCCGAAAACCGCAAGCTCGCTTTGAGCGTACGAAAAATCACCGAAAGCAAAATATATAAGTGAGGAGGTTCTGTGCTAGAATAGAGAAGTAATGGACAATATGTTGGACAACCTCATTCTGAACAAAAAATCTATAGAGAGCCTCTACAAAAGTATTTGCGAATATCATGAAAAGTATTTGAAACAATTTGGAGTTAAACTACCAAAGCTTTACACAAATAAGCGGGAGTTTACGAAAGATGCTCTTGTTTTGGTTTATCTCGCTTATGACTACCCCAATACAAGAAAAGTGAGCAAACAGGAATTAACCAAGTTTGTTAGAAGTTATTATCCGAACACAAATGATGTGCAACAAGCTCGTCATCTAGGCGCGCAAGCGGGTTGGTGGATAGTTGCTGGTGGGCGGGATAATATTGTTTTGAAAATAAAAAGAGGGGAATATCAGCTCTACACATTAGAACAGCCTTATCCTAGTTTTAAGCGAGGGCATAGGCTTTCTGAAACAGACAATTGGGAGGATATAAAAGAGCAATATAACTTTCGGTGCGCTACTTGCGGTTCCCAAGAGAATAAACCTCATTTCCATTGGCCTGCGACTAAAACCATACTCCAAAAGGCGCATATGGATCCGAATAAACCCCTGTCCGTCAGAAATATAATTCCCCAATGTCAGAAATGTAATATGGGGGATAGAAATAGATGGGTTTACGACGACAAAGGTCGGGTTATAAAATTGGCGGACGCAAGTTTTGTCAGAAACTTTGATAAAGGTGTTAGAAAGAAAATTTACAGGATTCTATATGCCGAATTTGAGGGTAAAAAACCTCGAACTGTAAGAAACAGGGGGGTAAAATGTGAAAAATGACAAATTCATAAATAATATAATCTGCGCAGATGCGTTAGAGGTATTGTCCCAAATTGAAAGTGGTTCAATAGATATCGTTCTAACGGACCCCCCCTATTTCTTAGATAAGATGGATAATCGTTGGGATGATAAAAAAGTTTCAAAGCAGAGTAATTTCTATGCGGTTAATTCTCTGCCCGCCGGAATGAAATTTGATCGCGAGCAGGGGAGAAGATTTTACAGTTGGTACCTAAAAATATCAGGAGAGCTTTTTAGAGTGCTAAAGCCGGGAGGTTTTTTCTTTTCTTTCTCAAGCCCCAGGCTTTATCACAGAATGGTTTGCGCGATAGATGACGCAGGTTTTGAAATAAGGGATACTTTTATATGGCTTTATACTCAAAACCAAGCTAAGGCTATGGGAGTAGAGCATTTTATTAAAAAGATGTCTATTGATGAGGAAGCGAAAGAAAAGATCAAAGATAAGTTGAACGGATGGAAAACTCCGCAAATTAAGTCCTGCTTTGAGCCGATTGCTATGGCGCAGAAGCCCGCGGGTCAAACTTATTTGAACAATATGCTAGAACACGGGGTTGGACTATTCAACACAAATATAAGAATTGGGAATAATATGTATCCCGCGAATGTGTTTTCGGTGGACAAAATAAGTGAGGCGATAGACAAAGTTTTCCTTTTGTCCAAACCATCAAAGAATGAAAAAGGGCATTACAACGACCACAAGACAGTGAAGCCTTTAGCAGTGTGCGAGTATTTAATTAAGCTGTCCGCTTTTTCGGAAGATGCGATTGTGCTTGATCCTTTTGTTGGTAGCGGTACTACTGCGGTAGCTGCCAAGAGATTGGGAAAGCGATACATAGGTATTGATGTTAATGAAGAGTATGTAAAAATTGCCGAAAGAAGACTTGCGGAGTTGGATAAAAAAGTGGATTTATTTGATAGCGCAGAGAAAGCGGAGAAACAGGTACAGACCTCCTTTTTAATGCGATAAATGTAACTACTCACGATTATTGACACGGCGTCATTGCGAGGAACGCGCTGTAGGCGAGTGACGAAGCAATCGTATTTTATCAAAGGGGGAATCTTACTTAAAATAGTTTTTAGAGGCAAATAGCAACTGCTCCATAAAAATTTTCTTTATATAAACAATACTGTTTTGCTCGTAAAATAGTATTAGCGCCTTCTTAAATTCGTCCTCGTCCACATTTCTATAAGACAACGGATATAAATCGTAAGCCAGCAAAACCGCATTTGCGAGCATTCGCGCAGTTCTTTTATTTCCATCCGCAAACGGTTGTATATAGGGGAGCATAAAACTTATTATTAAGGCCTTTTCTAAAACCAAAGAAGCGCTATTAACCGCGTTAATAAATTTTTCCATCGCCTCTCTAGTCTGATACTCATTATCAAAAGGTTCATATACTGTTCCTGTTATACCCACAGCTTGTTTTCGGATACCGGAAGAAATACTTAGTTTGTCCACTAAAATATTATGCAATTGGATTATTAGAGACATATTAATACTCTTAAAATCCCTCCTATTTTTTAGAGTCTGATTAAAAGCATCTTTGTGGTTTAATATCATCTGTGTTTCTTCTTTAGTTTTTCCACGCGCTTCCCGGTTATCTTTTATCAAAGTTTCCGTTTCTAAAAGAGAATAAGTGTTTCCCTCTATCTTTGAAGATTTCCAAGAAAGCTCAATGGTAAACCTTTCCAACTCTCTTTTTAAAATATCGGGGGAAAGTTTTTTAGTTTCCGCTTTAAAGCTTTTGATTTCGCTTTGTATATGGGCAAGTTCCTTTTCATAAAAAAGGATTTCTAAATTATCAAAGACTTTAAAATTAAAGCTTTTCTTAGCCCCAACACGATTGTCGGGGTCCATTTCAAAATATCTATTAATGTCAAAAGGTCTTAGAAGAAGATTATCTATTAAAGGAATATACTTTGTGTTTTTTCCCTTTCCCACAATTTTTACTAATTCCAATTTCAAAAGAATATCCAAATCTCTTATTAAAGTTGGCTTGGAAACGATATAAGATGGCTTTAATTTTTCTTCCAGTTCCCCTCGGCTAATACCATCAGAGGGACTAATATAATTTAATATTAAACTTTGCCTTGGAGAAATATTCGTGTCGTTCATATATCACAATCGTATCATTATGAGACGAAGTGTCAACCTTTAATTTCAGTGAATCTGTTATACCACTTGCCCTAATTTCGGATTTAGGAATTAAAAAAGGAGTATCCTTATTCAAAAATGTTATACTTAAATTATGAAATCCTCCAATGTTTTTGTGTGTTCGGTGTGCGGAGAATCTTTTCCTAAATGGGCGGGTAACTGCGTTTCCTGCGGGTCGTGGAACACTTTAGCCGAAACCACTATATCCGTCCCTTCTAAATCTAAACGAGCAGGGTTATCCTTACCAAAAATTTCTGTTGCGCCTCTTTCCGCTATTAAAGTAGAATTAAAATCCCGCTTAAAAACAAAAATATCCGAATTTGACCGGGTTTTGGGCGGAGGTTTTGTTAGCGGGCAAGTGGTTCTTTTGGCAGGGGAGCCGGGTATCGGAAAAAGCACCCTTCTTTTGCAGGTAGCCAACGCCGTAGCCGCAGGTTCACAAAATTCGCGCGCCGTCCTGTACATTTCTGGAGAAGAGTCGGTGGAACAAATTGCCCTTCGCGCCAAAAGACTTAATATTTCCTCTTCCCTTATAAACCTTGCCAGCGAAACTAATGTGGATAGCTTAATAAACCTCTTAAACAATTTTTCCAAGAATGAAAAACCTTCTTTGGTAATTTTAGACTCAATTCAAACCCTATATACCAAAGACTTACTTGGTATGTCTGGTTCTATAGGACAAATGAAGGAATGTTCCTTTCGCGTTACCCAGCTTGCCAAAAAGTTGGGAATCCCCGTAGTTTTAGTAGGCCATGTAACTAAGGAGGGGGAAATAGCCGGCCCCAAAGTTCTTGAACACATTGTGGATACAGTTTTATATCTTGAGGGGGACAGAAATCATTTGTTTAGAATTTTAAAAAGTAACAAAAATAGGTTTGGGAGTGTGGACGAGGCGGGGGTGTTTGAGATGGACGATAAGGGAATGAAAGAGGTGTTAAACCCCTCGTCCTGCTTTATTAGCGAGAGACTCGCAAATGTATCCGGTTCGGCAATTACCATTTCTATGGAAGGTTCCCGTCCGTTTGCTATTGAGGTCCAGGCATTGGTTTCGCAAACCTCTTTTGGATATCCGCGAAGAACCGCGTCGGGAATGAACATAAATCGTGTTCAGATATTATGCGCGGTTTTAGAAAAAAGGTTATCTTTAAAACTTTCCAATTTTGATGTGTATGTTAATATTGTGGGGGGTTTACGGGTAACCGACCCTGCGTGCGATTTGGCGGTTTGTTTAGCAATTTATTCCGGGGTTTGCGACATTAAGCTTAGCGACAAATTGGCAGTGTTTGGAGAGGTGGGGCTTTCTGGGGAAGTGCGAAGGGTTCCGCATACTGAAAAAAGGGTAAGCGAAGCCAAAAGGTTGGGGTACAGTAATGTAATTAGTCCCCAAACCGTTAGGACGGTGGGGGAGGGCGTAAAAAAAGCTCAAAGCTCAAATGTCAAATGTTAAAACCACATCTCAAAACCTTAAATCTAAAGAAATTAAAACAGAGATTTAAGTTGTGACTTCGCGGAGCGAACTTACTTCGTAACTTTTGATATTTGAGTTTTGCGGTTTGAGATTGTTCTTTATGAACTTAAAACCATCTAAAAAATTAATGTCTTCGGTTATCAGGGTTGTGGTGTCTTTGGCTTTTTTCTTCTTTGCTTTTAACAGGGCGGGGGTAGGGCATTTTAACAACGCGCCTTTTTTAAGGTTTGAAAATTTGGCGGAAGTTTTAATAGGTTTTATGTTGGGGTCCGTTGTCTTTTTGTTTTCCCCTCGCATAGCAAAAGGAGTATCGCGCTGGTTTGAAAATCTTTTCTTTAAAGTTCTAAAGAGGGTAGTTTCCGATTTTCTAAAAGTTCAATCAGAGCGGATACGGGAATCGAAAATAAAAAAGGAAACCAGCCGAAGGGAAGCTACGGACGAGGACATTAAAAAGCGGGAAGGTTCTCCAGTTATTTTGGACACTTCGTCTATAATTGACGGCAGGATTTTGGAGGTTATAAAGTTGGGGTTTTTGGATTCTTTAGTAATTGTTTCCGATGGTGTGGTGCAGGAACTTCGTCATATTGCCGACAGCAAAGATTCGGTTCGTCGTCAGCGAGGTAGAAGAGGGCTTGATATTTTAAATGAGATAAAAAAAGCAAAAGGCAAAAACTTTAAAATTTTGGCGGGTAATTCTAATGAGGAGGTGGACAAGGGGCTTATTCGGTTGGCTAAAAAATATAGAGGCAGGTTGGCAACGGTGGATTTTAATTTAAACAAAGCGGCAAAAGTTTCAGGGGTAAAGGTTATGAATATCAACGACCTTGTTAATTGTTTAAAGACGGTTATTTTGCCGGGGGAAAAAATTACTGTAAAAGTTATCCAGCCGGGAAAAGACGCAAGTCAAGGCGTGGGGTATTTAGACGACGGGACGATGGTGGTGGTAGAGGAGGGCAGTGGTTTTATTGGCAAAGATGCGATGGAAGTTGTGGTTAAAAGAGTAATTCAAACCTCGGCGGGCAAAATGATATTCTGCGCCTAACCCCTATGAATTAACAGTGTTTTTAATATCTCCGCGGATGTTTTAATATAAATACTTTCATATTTCTGAATAATCAATGTTATCTCTTATTTTATCAGCGGGAATTTTCTTTTTGTTTTTATATTTTCCAGCAAGGGACAGAAAAGGGGACTCTTTTATGTCTTAGCTCTAATGGGATGTGGATTTGATATCTGCTTGTTATTAGTATTGTTCCGTCCATATTAGTCATAATGGTATGGCAATACTGACGCAATGTCAATAACTTTATTACCCTTTTTGCCTGTTGACACCCGCTATCTGTGGTGTAAGATTAATTACAAATATCCGTATATTTGTATATGAATAACGAACACATTGTAGGACAAAAAAAGAGGTTGTTATTTTATGAGCTGGAAAAGCATATTTCTCACAAGAATGCTCTTGTGGTTACTGGTATGCGTCAAGTGGGGAAGACTACGCTTTTGCGGCAAGTTTATGATTATTTGGAGGGCAAGCCCAAAGTTTGGTTTGATTTAGATAACCCTTTGGACCAAAAGCTTTTTGAGGATATTGACTACAAAAACATTTACGAAAATATCGTAAAAATGTCGGGTGCGGGGGTTGGGGGTAAAACCATTTATGTTTTTGTAGACGAGATTCAGAATTTTCCTCAAATAACCAAAATTATCAAGTACTTGCTTGATCATTTTGGAGTAAAGTTTCTTGTTACGGGTTCATCCAGTTTTTATCTAAAAAACTTGTTTCCCGAAAGTTTAGCTGGGAGAAAGTTCCTGTTTGTTCTAAAGCCGCTGGATTTTTGGGAGTATCTATATTTTAAAGGCAAAATTTCTTTAGATGCGGCTTTGTCCAAAAATAAGGATAAAACCTTTGCTAAAGGGAATTTGTTTGAATATAAAAAAGTGGAAGCGGATTATGAAGATTTTTTGTTGTATGGGGGTTTTCCTGAGGTTGTGGTTACGAAGGATGAGGAGACTAAAAGGCAGGTTTTGAAAAATATTTTTGCGTCCTTTTTTGAAAAGGATCTAAAAATTCTTTCCGATTACAAAGATACCAAAGAATTGCGCGATCTTATTCTCCTTTTGGTTCCTAGAGTTGGGTCATTGCTTGATGTTACAAGAATCGCAAGCGAGCTTGGGGTTGAACGGGTGAAAGTGTATAGTTATTTGGAATTTCTGCGGGGTATATTTTTTCTGTACCTTGCGCCTAGGTTTTCTAAAAGTGTGGACAGGTCAGTTGCTGGGGGGAGAAAAGTTTATTTTTGCGACAACGGTTTGCTAAACATTGTTGGCAAGGTTTCCGAGGGGCAAATTTTAGAAAATTCTATTTATAATCAGTTGAGCAAGTTTGGAGAAGTGTCTTATTACAATAAAAGGGGAGTTTCGGAAATAGATTTTATTTTGGATAAACAAACTGCTTTTGAGGTAAAATCTCTTGCGGTAAAAAAGGATGTAACAAGGCTAAAAAAGCTCGCTTTGGAAATTGGTATAGAGAATAGTTTTGTAATAAGCAAAAGGTTTACGGATATTGAAGGCATTCTTTTTTCCCAGCTAATCTAAAATGGAATAGGGGAGCTATCAAACCCCATTGACAGACACCCTGTAGTATGGTATAATATAATTATTGAATTTGATTCACTGGTTGATGAGCAATGGCGAATTTACCAGTGATCAATCCGCCTTTGGCGGATGTTTTAGGGGTCGAACCCTTTAGGGTTCGTACCCCAATGGATTTTGATATTTGAATTTGTGAACGGGGGAATGGGTTTAAACCCATTCCCGCATTCGCAACTGCGCGAACCGACGAAAAACGCGGGGGGGCTGGACTCCTCGGGAAAAACCTGACAGGGGATTTGTTGACAACTCCTGCCTTCTGCTTGCGTGACAGTCTTTCGAGATTGGTTCATCCAGGACGAGCCACAAGGTGGCTTCAGAAGGAAAGACCCAAGTTTTTGAATGTCCTAAAAAATAAAGGCTTCAAGAACAAAAGGTTAAAATCAACAAGTTTTGGTATTTTTCTCGGACAACGGTGTTAGCCAGGATCATCCTGCCACCGTTGTCCGTTCATTAGAGTTTGCAATACTTTGGAGGTTCTAATGATTGGCTTGAAAATCTTTAGAGGACGGTTTGTGTAAGTTTGTTCAGAGATTCAAGAAGATTTCCTGGCGTTATTGTGCTTAAACTGTGCGGTAAGGGGAAAATTGGTTTTGCTTTTTGTGGGGTTAATTTTATCTCAAAAACCGTGTATTTCTTTTTATAATCTTCTATTACAAGGTCTACCTCTTTGCCTCCGTATTCGCGATAAAAGTATAAATTCAGTTTTAGGCGATGGTTTTTTATAACTTTTGATACTTCGGAAATTACGAGGTTTTCAAAAACCCCGCCTTTATCGGGTCTAAGCTCGGTTTTTCTAAAATCTTTTATTAGCGCGTTTCGGATACCGCAATCCCAAAAATACAACTTGCGGTTTTCGGAAACGGCTTTCCTGACATTTGTTTTAAAAGAGGGGAGGGCAATAAGAATGTAGTTTTTAATAAATATTTCTATGTAGTTTGCCACGGTTGCCGTATTTGCTTGTAGACTTGAAGCTATCTCTCTAAGCGATACTTCGCTTCCAGTTTGGAGAGCAATTTTTGTGAGGATGTCTTTAGCGAGTTTGGCGTTTTTCAATTCATAAATTTCAATAATGTCTTTGAGAATATAAGCATCCACAATCTTCTCGAGCTTATCGGCTATTTCCATTTCCGAAGCGGTTTTTCTCATAGTTACAACTTCGGGGTAAGAGCCGAAAACCTGAAAGTCTTCGGCAAGTTGTTTTGCTTGTTCCTCAATTCTGTACAGAGGAAGAGTTTCGTGTTTTAAGGTTTCTTCAAGTGATAAAGGAAGGCAAAAAATTTCGTTGTACCTGTCGGCAAGGCTGTCAAAGTTTTTTGACTTCTGCCTTAATTCGCTACTTCCTGTGGCTATAACCTTTATTTTAAATTCGTCGTGAAGAGCTTTTAGGGCAACAGTAGATTCCGGGAAATATTGCACTTCGTCAATTAGTATCACTGGATGGGAAGCGGCTAACTTAGCCAAAATTTCCCGCCGAGGGACAAAGGGTTCCTGGTCAGAGAGAAGATTAAAGTTGAAGATTGGTACGGAAATATCAGCGCTAACTTTCTCAAGCAATGTGGTTTTTCCAGATCTTCTAGGACCCCAAATAAATAATATCTTGCTGTTGTTTTTATTTTCTAGATATTGGGTTATAAAAGTTTCTGCGGTTCTTTTAATCATTATATGTGTAAATTGTACATCGCCACTATACAAATTGTCAATAATTTGTTTGGATAAGAATAAAAAACCCCGACTTTTCAATCGGGGTTTCTTTTTTATTGCCGCAGGGAGGGCAAGCATTATCTTCCACAACCGCAGCAATTTATCTTGAAAAGAACAAAAAGTTCTTATCATATTTACAATACATTTTTTCCTGCGAGTGTCAATAATTTTAAATGTATCCCATAGGTTTGACAAAGGGGAAAAAGTTTGCTATACTCTTTGCCGAGAGACAAAAATCATTGTTGGTAAATTTTCCCCTGCCAGGGTTTAGTATCTAGTATTTAAGGATTATCCTTGTAACCTCTCATAATTTATAAGCTGTAACAAGGATAAACCTTAGTTAAGAATTAAGAAATTGGCGGCATAGGATGCCGCAGATACAAGGTAAATTACGGGAAGAAAGAGAAAGTTGGGCGGGTTCACACCCGAATGAAATTTAGATGGAAAGGGACTACCCCGAAGTAGTGAGATTTAGGACACAAAATCCAAGTAGTTATCCTTGTTTATCGTACTAAGCGCGGCATTTTTGTAGGTTTCCAAAAACAACTTCGGATTTTTTGCCTTTGTTCTTGAATACTTAAATTCATACCCAAATAGTTTTCCTTCCCTTTCTTCTACCCAATCAATCTCTTGTTGCTCCCAAGTTCTCCAAAAATAATTATTAGAGAAAAGATTTTTATAATGCTGGTATTTGAGTCTCTCTACTACAAGAAAGTTTTCCCAGAGTTTTCCCACATCGTCTCTTAATTCTAAATCGTTAAAATTAGAAATAATCGCGTTTCGCACACCGTTATCATAAAAGTAATACTTGCTCTTTTTCGTTACCTCGCTTCGTAAATTTCCCGAATATCCGCGAATATTTAAGAGAATAAAAGATTTTTCAAAAAGGTCCAAATATCTTGCAACTGTTTTATAATCAATCCCCAAATTTTGCGAAAGCTCTGTTAGCGAAACTTCATTTCCCACTTGAAAAGCTAAAAGCCTTAAAAGATCCAAGAGAATCTTAGACCCCTTAACGCTTTCTAGCTCCAATATGTCTTTTAGCAGATATGCCTCGGCTATATCCGCAAGTATTATTGGTTTTTCTTTCTTTTCTGAAGTTATGACTTCGGGATAGGAGCCAAAGACTAGCCACTCGGCAAGCTTTTCCTTTAATTCCTGCCGGTTGTGGATTGCAAGTAGCTCCATTTGCGATACCGGAAAAAGTGTGAGGGAAGTTTTGCGGCCTGTTAATGGTTCTCCCACCTGCCCAGATAATTCAAAGGAGGAAGATCCGGTAACAACAACCTTTATTCCGGGTTGCTGATCTACCAGTATTTTCAATCCAATACCAATATTAGGAATTTTTTGAGCCTCATCTATAACTACAAGCTCGTAACCTTTGGCATAACCCAGAATCTGATCAAAGTCTTGCGAGGAAAAAATTTGTTGCAGTTTTATGTTGTCCCCAGAACCTAATCGGTATTTCAGCTTGGTGTTGTTTAGAAAACTTTCCAATAGGGTAGTTTTACCCACTTGCCTGGGACCGAATATAATCAAGACCTTATTCGGTTTGAGATATTTCTCTAAATTTTCATAAATTCTGGGTAAAAGTTTCATTAATATAAGGTTATCACACTCCTTGAAATTGTCAAATTTCAAGGAGTCTAAATCCTTGGAATTGGTTTAAAGTCTGTCCTATTTTTCAATTAAGGACTACCCCGATTCGGCCCTCCAGAGGCGGGCAGGGGTAGTCCCTTTTTGTTTTCAAACAAAAAACCCCGACTTTTCAATCGGGGTTTCTTTTTTATTGCCGCAGGGAGGGCAAGCATTGTCTTCCGCAACCGCAGCAAATTTTACTGAAAAGAACAAAAAGTTCTTATCATATTTACAATACATTTTTTCCTGCGAGTGTCAATAATTTTAAATGTATCCCATAGGGTTGACAAAGGGGGAAAAATCTGCTATACTCTTTGCCGAGAGACAAGAATTATTGTTGGTAAATCCCCCTGTCCGATCTTAGCCCACACCGGGTGTGAAGGTTTTTACACACCCGGTGTGTGATTTGTGGAAAGCGAGGACTCCCGCTGTGGGAGCTTCTCTGGGTATAATCTGTGTATCTATCCGCCTTGGGCGGAAAAGGAGAGAGAAATGGCAGGTCGTAAGGAGCTGGTTGCCGCCTTGAAGACGGCAGAGGAAGCCCTCCGCACTGCGGAGGATTTGGTTTTGGAGAAAGCGGCGGAATTGTCCACTGCACAAGAGGATGCCGAGAAAGCGCAGGACACGCTGTCCAAAGCGCAAGGTGCTCTTGCGGAGCACCAGGGTGACGTTGTCCGTGGGATTGGGGCAGTCCTTCGTCGGATTTCCCCGGAATCTGAACCTGAGTCTGAACCCGAGCAGGAGTCCGAAGATGGGAAC
>JAHIUT010000041.1 GCA_018817085.1 Patescibacteria group bacterium
ATCTGCCCTACTTTAGGGCTGGGATTTAGTTTGGCAATATCCATTATATCCTTGCCATCTATAGCAAGCATTTTTGATGAAATGGGGTCTTCCCTAACTTTCTCAATCATATAAAGAAGATGCCTTAATTTGTAAGGAACGGCTTTTGGAACGCCCGAACCGATCCTGTCGGCTTCCCGAACTTTTATTAAATCGGAAATGTTCTCCGCGCCTACCCGTTTTATAAATCGGCGAACGCCCGCTGGCGTTACATCTCCCACATTGTAATAAAAAAGATGGCATCTTACCAAATGAACCACTTTTTCAACAACTTCGTTAGAAAACTTAAGTTCCTTGAGTATCTCTGCTACCATTCTTGCCCCCACAACTTCGTGACCATAAAAAGTTGCAGACTCCCCTTCCCCTCTTTTAGTCTTTGGCTTTCCCACATCATGTAAAAGCGCCGCTAACCTAATTTCAAAAGAGTAGTTTTTTGATACGGTATAATCTAAACTTCTTAAATTATGCTCCCATACCGTGTATATATGATGCTTGTTTTGCGCGCAGTTTATACCCTCGCGAAGTTCGGGAATTATGCATTTCATAAGACCCGTATCTTCCAAAAGTTGAATCCCCTTTGCGGCGTTTTGGGACATTATTATTTTTATGAACTCGTCCCTTACTCTCTCTTTGGCTATAAAAGATAACAGTTTTGCGTTTTTGTTAATGGCTTTTTTTGTATTTTCTTCAATACTAAAATCAAGCTCCACCGCAAATCTAATCGCGCGTATTAAACGCAAGGCGTCCTCATTAAACCGCTCCTCTGGACTTCCCACACAACAGATAAGTTTAGCTGAAATGTCCTCTGCTCCTTTATAAGGGTCTATAAGAGAGCTAAGTGACTTGAGATTCTTTGGCGGAAGATTTAACGCAAGCGCGTTTACGGTAAAGTCTCTTCTGGACAAGTCTTCTTCTATGGTTTTTGCAAATTTTATCTCATCGGGATGTCGTTTGTCGGTGTACTTTCCTTCCAGTCTAAAGGTTGTAACCTCAACCAATTTAAGTGCGGGGTCATTGGAATTTGTTTTAACGGCAACAGTCCCAAAAGAGTTTTCATAAAGGGAGTTTGGAAATAATTTTTGAATATCTAAAGGTTTGGCGTTAGTTGCAATATCCCAATCTTTGGGATTTAGACCCAATATGAGGTCGCGAACACAACCTCCAACAAGGTAGGCGCTTACTTTGACATCGTTAATTTCTTGGCTATGTCTAAAACCTCTAAAGGAATTTTGTTTTCCATATATACATTCTAACAAATTCGCATTACCTATCCAACTTCAATTTTTTCGCGTATTGACTTTTTGAGTTTTTCTGGTTTAATTACAATACTGAAGGGAAAGATGCTGATTGTTTTATAGCAATACAACAATATAACAATTCAACAATTTAGTTTTCTCGCACCTTGTCAATTAAATAGTTATTGAATTAACCACAACGAATTTTTTTCTAAATTCTAAAAGGTAAAAAGAGCATTATAAATTACCTTATAATGACCCTTCGACAAGCTCAGGGTCTCAAAAATTGGGCTTATAGAAGGCAAAAAAGGTAATTTTTGAGAGTTTGATCCTGGCTCAGGACGAACGCTGGCGGCGTGCTTTAGGTATGCAAATCGAGCGAATCCAACGCAAGTTGGATTAGCGGTGTACGGCTGAGTAACGCGTAGGAATCTACCCATAAGTTGTGAATAGCCCCGAGAAATCGGGAGTAATACACAATAGTTTCCGATTTAATCGGAATAAAGGTTGTAGCAATACTTCCGCTTGTGGAGGAGCCTGCGTCCCATCAGCTAGTTGGCGGGGTAAAAGCCCACCAAGGCAATGACGGGTAGGGGGCGTGAGAGCGCGACCCCCCAGAGGGGCACTGATACACGGGCCTCACTCCTACGGGAGGCAGCAATCTGGAATAGTCGGCAATGGGCGCAAGCCTGACCGCGCGACGCCGCGTGGAGGAAGACACTCTTAGGAGCGTAAACTCAAACTCCGCCGAAAGGCGGAAAAAAGGAGCGGCTAACTTCGTGCCAGCAGCAGCGGTAATACGGAGGCTTCAAGCGTTGTCCGGATTTATTGGGCGTAAAGTGTCTTAAGGTGGTTTGTTAAGTTTTTGGTTAAATCTCTCGGCCCAACTGAGAGGCCGCTGAAAATACTAGCAGACTAGAGTTAAGTAGGGGTAAGCGGAACGCACGGTGTAGTAGTGAAATGCGTTGATATCGTGCGGAACACCAAGGGGGAAGCCAGCTTACTGGGCTTATACTGACGCTGATAGACGAAAGCGTGGGGAGCAAAACGGATTAGATAAGTCCGTGTCTTAAATTTAAATTATAAGACAAAATGGTGTCCCTCCTGATAGTAATATCAGGATGTGCATCCAGCTGTATCGGGGAAATCCTAAATGGACAATCCCGAGGGAAGTCGTTTTGGTTCTGGATAAAATCGGAATGCTCATACATAGTTTTCCAATTTATCTAACCATTATTGACCCCGTAGAGACTATGGAGGTAAGAAAATAGTGGGTGCTATAATATGTTGATGAATAAAAAACACATAGCGCCTTTGTTTTATCAATGTAAAGAAATAATACTTGGTTCCTTGCTTGGGGATGGATCTTTGAAAATCTATAAACCCTATCAAAATGCGAGGTTCTCTTTTAGACACGCAAAAAAGCAGGAGGATTACTTTTTATGGAAAGTATCTAAACTAAAAGAAATATCAAGTAACAATTGCTTTTGGGAACAGCAAAAAAACGGCAGAGATGGCTGGGGTTATACTAAACTTCGCTATCAAAGCCAAGCTTTGGAAGCTTTAACAGAGCTTCATAAGCTAACACATAAAGGTGGTAAGAAAAAAATAAGAAGGAAATGGCTCAATCAGCTTACACCACTTTCATTGGCAGTGTGGTGGTGCGATGATGGGTCTCTTGTAGGAAACACTAGAAAAGGTGTTTTTTGCACAGATAGCTTTTCTTTAGAAGAAATCAAAATCTTGAGAAAATATCTAAGAATTGTTTGGGATATAGAAACAAATCTAGGTACAATCAAGACTAAATCTGGGAAAAACTGTTACAGGCTGTGGATAACCTCCACACAACAACTTAAAAAATTTCTTCAAATTATTTTACCCGAGATACCAACAGAAAATATGCTTCAAAAGGCAACTATCCTTTACAAAGATTCTCAACTCCAAGAACGCTGGATCTCTGAAGTAGAAAAACTGTCCCCTTTCTCCAGAAGCGCTATTGATAAACAGGTAGCGCTGAAAAAATCTAAATGGAAGGCCTTCAGAGAATGATATAGTCCGATATCCATGGCAACATGGAAAAAATACACGATGACCCGTGTAGTCCACGCTGTAAACGATCCTTGCTAGATAGTTGTCCCGATTTATCGGGGTGGCTGTCGCAGCTAACGCATTAAGCAAGGCGCCTGGGAACTACGGCCGCAAGGCTAAAACTCAAAGGAATTGGCGGGGAGATGCACAAGCGGTGGAGCATGTGGTTTAATTGGATGATGACCCAGGAACCTTACCCAGGTTTGACATGCAGTTGCAAATCCCGTGAAAGCGGGACTTCTTCGAGAGTACTGCACAGGTGTTGCATGGCTGTCTTCAGCTCGTGCCGTGAGGTGTACGGTTAAGTCCGTCAACGAGCGCAACCCCCACTCTGATTTGTATCACTATCAGGGAACTGCCCCCGTAAGGGGGAGGAAGGTGGGGATGACGTCAAGTCGGCATGGCCTTTATGCCTGGGGCTACACACATGCTACAATGGCCAGTACAAAGGGTTGCAACCTCGCGAGGGGAAGCTAATCTCATCAAAGCTGGTCTCAGTTCGGATTGAAGGCTGCAATTCGCCTTCATGAAGCTGGAATCGCTAGTAATCGCCGGTCAGCTATACGGTGGTGAATATGTTCTCATCTCTTGCACACACCGCCTGATTAATAAAAGCGCCTGGCAGCTAAAATATCTAGTAGGTTAAAATCCTACTCCGCCAGTTGGCGGATAGCCAAAAAAACATAGCAGTCCCGAAAAGGCGACTTCTCGGGATGAAGGGCTTGAGGCAAAAAGCAGCCTAAAAATTAAATAAGCAGACGACTTCTGCTGGGCGGTCAGAAGGAAGTCGTAAAAAGGCTTTTTTAGGATGCTCGGAACAGATTTTTTAGTAACCCAGGGAGATCTCGTATTGATATTCGGTAGACCTTCGGGTATACTTGGAAACATGAGGTTTGTTAAAGATACGAGAAGTCAGCAGAACCATAGTACCCTAAGAAACAATCTAAGGGGAAGGGTGAAACCTAAGATATCAGCAGATTATGTTATTGGATTAGTAGATGGAGAGGGGTGCTTCTATGTTAATGTAAGAAAGGCCGCACACAAAAAATGGCGGCCACGGGTACAAGCTCACTTGTACATTAAACTGAAACAGGAAGATTTCCCCTTACTAAAAGAAGTAAACACTTTTTTTGGATGTGGAAAGGTATATTATCAGAAAGAAACAAGGAGTAATCACACACCTTGTTTTAGATTTGAGGTAAATTCTCATAAAGACCTCATACGGGTAGTAGTGCCATTCTTTGAAACACACCCATTACAAAGTTCAAAAGACACAGATTTCTTAATATTCAAAGACATTGTTAGGTTGATAGAAACAAAAGAACATCTAACCGAAGAGGGTCTGGAGAAGATAAGAAATCTAAAAAAGCAAATGAATCTTGGGGCTCGCCGTGTGCGGGAAATCCGCTCGCACGGTGGGAACGCGAAGTAACCTCAACTATCGCATTCCGTCAATTGGGGGAAGCTGGAAACACCTGAAGGCTGTGTTTTACACGGACCAAGGTGGAGCCAGTAACCAACAATAAGTCGTAAAATTGTTGCGACTCTTAGATAAATTCTAAGAACAAACTTGGCTATATGCTGGAAACCCTTGAAAAGTTGTTAGTACTTTAGGTAAAATTACCAAATGAATACCGAAAGTGAAAATCTAACAAATAGAGACAATCAGCAGGAAAGATCCCGACCTAGTGTCGGGAAATCCCCAGAGACTACACGCCAAGCTCCTAAGAAAAAATTAACGAAAGCCTATCTGTTGGGTTTGTTACACGATGCCACTGAAACTAAATATACCTTCAGAATTGCCCAAAATAATAGAGAATTCACGAAAACTATACAAAATGGAATTTTAGCTCTCGGCTACAAAGCATGGGTATATAAAGAAGGGAAAAATAGAAATGTCTTCGTGACAGAATTCTCTAAAAAACTTCTTGATGAGTTTGTAATAAAAACTCTAGAGGATAAAAAAGATTACATAAGAGGATACTTTGACGCAGAAGGGGGCATAGCCAAAAACGCTAATGTTCGTTTCTACCTCTATTTTGCGCAGAAAAATCTTAACGATCTAAGAGAAGTAAAAAGGTATCTATCGGATATAAACATACAGTGTGGCAAAACGCATAACCCAAGTAAAAGGGTAGATCCGCATTACTGGAGATTTTATATAGGAATCTCGTCTCATAAGCACTTTGCCAAAGAGATAGGTTCTTTACACCCAGTGAAATCGGAAATTCTTAGGATGAAGATATAGTCCATACTTAATGGAAACATTGAGAATAATATGAACAAGGTAGCCGTAGGGGAATCTGCGGCTGGATCACCTCCTTTCTAAGGAGTAAAACTTCGCTCAAAAAGCGAATCTTTAGAGCGAGTCTCTAAAGAAAACTCACTTACTTTCTAGCCGAAAGTTTGTTGAGTAACTTGTGCCTTCACGTACAGGTTAGTAAAGGGTAGCCCTTTAGTCCCAAGGGACTTCGGGACTGCTTTCAGCAGCTTAGCAATATGATGCTTAAACATTGCAAACGAGGCTCTTTTTACCTTTTAGGAATTAGAAAAAACTATTGACAAGCATAAATTAAGTGGGATAAACTGTAACTGTGAAGAAGAAAACTGCTAGAAAACCTGCCAATATAAGCGATGAGCATTTTAACAGACTGCCTATTGTTTTATCTTTGTTTGTATCCTTCGTAATTCTAACCCTTTCTCTGCTAGCTCTTTTTGACAATCAAAGAAATTTAGCCGAAAAAGCGGGAGCCGAACAAATTAAAGTTCTTCAAAACAATAAGTAGTTAAACAATAACCCCTCCTCCCAATACTGTATCTTTGCAATAAAAAACAGCGCTTTGCCCTAGCGCTACCCCAAACGCTTTTTTGCCAAGCTTTACCGTTATAATACCCTTTTGCTCTTTAATAGATGTTACGGGATAAAGCTCTCCCAAATGTCTAATTCTAATTTCGATTCGGGTTGAATCCGCCTCGGGCGGGTTGAACCCTGTTTTTACCTCAAATTCATCGCAAAAAGCTTCTTCGTAGGGACCGACTGTAAGGATGTTTTTGTTCACATCTTTTGCAACTACATATAAAGGTTGGGGGGATTCTCTATCTTCCACTCTAAACCCGTGCCTTTGCCCAATAGTATAAAACCACGCGCCAATATGTTCCCCTATAATATTTCCTGCTGTACCCAAAACCTTTCCTTTTTTTTGCTTTATTCTTTCGTTTAGGAATTCTCTAATATCCACTTTGCCAACAAAACATATTCCTTGACTATCGGGCTTATACCATACGGGCAGACCCATTTCTTTGGCAATTTCTCTAACTTGAATTTTTGTGTACTCCCCTATTGGAAAAATTGTTTTGGACAAAATCTCTGAAGTTAAAGGATACAAAAAATAAGATTGGTCTTTTGAGGGGTCCGCCCCTTTAAGAAGTTTGTATTTATTGAAATCGTCCCTTCTCACTCTCGCGTAATGCCCCGTTGCCACAAAATCTACTTTTAGGTCTTTGAAGGCTTTCTTAAAAAAAAGCCCAAACTTTATTTCTTTATTACACATTACATCGGGATTAGGCGTTCTTCCCGCTTTATATTCGCTATAGAAATAATCAATTACTTTTTTCTTATATTCTTTAGTAAAATCCCAAACCAAAAGAGGCAAGTCCAAAAAACCGGCTATTTTCGCCGCATCTACCCTATCTGGATCAGAAGAACAGCCCTCGCCATCTTTTTCCCAACAGACCATATGAACACAGGTTACCTCATACCCTTGCTTTTTTAATAAAGCGGCGGACACGGCGGAATCCACACCACCTGATAAAGCCAAAACTACCTTTTTTCCTTTTCCAATTTTTTCTTTCATAGGAATATTTTAGCACAACAGTAGCCTTGTCATTGCGAGGAACGAGCGTAAGCGAGAGACGAAGCAATCCCAATGAGATTGCTTCGTCCTGCTTCGCAGTCCTCGCAATGACGGGAGAGACAGAAATGTGGTATAATAAGATACTATAACACCCACACAAAAGTCTTGTGGGGAAATGTCCATATACATAAGAGGAGAGGAGGAAAAACGATGGACGAATATGGTGTCATTGCGTTTGCAGCGCATGTAAGAAAAGCGAATTTCTGCAGTTCGCCTGCTGCGGCCTTGTTCACCCTAATGAATAGGGCATGGGAATTAGACTTCAGCTTGGGGAAGCCATATTGGAAGGAACTTCTTGTAAGAATTGGCGTAAATCCAGAGGATGTTCTGCAGTCCTCCAAAACATTCAAGGCGAACAATAGGCTCCCTGCCATAGAAACCTATAGGGAATTTATTGGGTGGTTACGGGCACAACCACATCCAAACTAGGACTTGATAACTGTCTTCATGCCGCGCAAGTGTCTAAACACCCCTTGCGCGGCTATCGCTCCTTCGGAGGCAGAAGTTACCTGCTGATGCATCTGATTTGAACCGTTATTTAAATCCCCCGCGCAAAATATTTCTGGAAGGGATGTTTGCATTGC